>CAZJGS010000112.1:5763-8365 GCA_964545735.1 uncultured Spirochaetaceae bacterium | reverse complement strand
AAAAAGCCACAGTATATTACTGTGGCTAATAAATATAAATATCTGTTTAGAATTCAGCATTTCCAACAGTTCTTGGATAAGGAATAACGTCTCTTATGTTTTGAACACCAGTGACGTATTGAACAATTCTCTCGAACCCAAGACCAAAACCAGCGTGAGGAACACTACCATAACGGCGTAAATCTAAGTACCACCAGTAATCTTCTTCATTTAAATCCATTTCTTTCATTCTTATTTTTAAAGTTTCTAGATCAGCTTCTCTTTCACTTCCGCCAATAATCTCTCCAAGTCTCGGGACTAATACATCCATACCTCTAACAGTTTTATTATCGTCATTGAGTTTCATGTAGAAAGCTTTAATTTCTTTAGGGTAGTCAGTAACAATTACAGGAGACTTGCAATAAACTTCAGTTAAATATCTCTCATGTTCTGTTTGTAAATCAGAGCCCCATTTAACAGGGAAATCAAAAGAATCATTATTCTTTGTTAGAATTTCAATAGCCTTAGTATAAGTCATATGGACAAAAGGAGAGTTAACAACAGCTTCTAAACTTTGTTTTACACCTTTTTCTACAAACTTTGAGAAGAAATTCATATCCTCTTCACATTCTTTTAATACTTTTTTAAATAAGAACTTTAAGAAATCTTCAGCAACTTTCATATCTAATTCTAAATCGCAGAAAGCCATTTCTGGTTCAATCATCCAAAATTCTGCTAAGTGACGTTTTGTGTTGGAATTTTCTGCTCTAAAAGTAGGGCCAAAGGTATATATGTTTTTTAAAGCCATTGCATAAGTTTCACCCTCTAGCTGACCGCTTACAGTAAGGTTTGCAATTTTATTAAAAAAATCTTTAGAGTAGTCAACTTTTCCTTCTTCTGTTTTAGGAACATTATTCAAATCTAATGTAGTAACTTGGAACATTTCACCAACACCTTCACAATCACTTGTGCTGATTATAGGAGTAGTTACATAGTTAAATCCATTTTGTTGGAAAAATTCATGAACACCAAAGGATAGAGTATTTCTAACTCTCATAACAGCACCAATTAAATTGGTTCTTGCTCTTAAGTGAGCAATCTCTCTTAAATATTCAATGCTATGACGCTTTTTTTGAAGAGGATAATCATTATCGGCTTCACCGATAAGAGTAATATCAGAGCTTTGCATCTCAACAGCTTGGTTTCCACCAGCACTTTTTACAATAGGTCCCTTTGCAATAACAGATGCACCGGTGTTGATTTTTGTAAGTATATCATTATTTTTAAGGGTTTCCTTGTCAATAACAATTTGTAAACCCTTGAGACATGAACCATCGTTTAGCTCAAGGAAGCATACATTTTTGCTATCACGCTTAGTGCGTACCCAACCCTCTGCTACAACAATTTTTTCGCTAGGGGTTTTAGTTAATAAATCTTTAATTCTATCATTCATTATAGTTGCTCCTTGAAATTTCATTTATTATCAAACGTATCATACCTTTCAGTCAAGGTGTTTTGGATAATAATTGCTATAACACATCAAAAAATACAACATAAATTGAGGTATTTTTAAGATTTAAAGTAGTGTTATGCTCCCCTCTATATATTATAGATATATAATGATAAACTTCATTCAAAATACATATAACAATATTGTGCTTGAAAACTTAATTTAAACTGCCTTAAACAATTAAATGAGATTTATTTTGACAATATTTATTAGTATGTTAAAATAGACATATTGATTATAAATTGTTAATTTATTAGATTTAGATTATTAGGAGTTACCAATGGTTAAAACAGTAGCACAAATGTTCCATCAAAGTGTAGTAAATTATCCAACCTTTACAATGCTTAGTTCTAAAAATAGAAAAGGTGTTTTCATTGATGAAACATATAAACAAGTTGAAGAAAAAGTTGTTAATTTAGCCTTGGGTTTAATTGAAACTTTTAATTATAAAAAACAGTCTCTAATAGCTATTATCAGTGATAATAGAAAAGAATGGTCATATAGTGATTTAGCTATCCAATATTTAAGTTGTGCTGATGTACCTAGAGGACTTGATGCAACTGATTTTGAATTAATTCAAATATTAAATGATACAAAAGTTACTACTTGTTTTGTTGAAAATAAGAAATTAATTAAAAGATTTGATAGCTTAAAAGCAGCGCTTCCACATTTGAAAACTTTAATTTTAATGGAAGATTCCCTAATAGATATAGAGAGTAAATTTGAAGTGGTTAGATTGTTTGATTTAATGGCTAAAGGTGAGAAATTAATTACCAATGATCCAAACTTAGGATCTAAAGTATTAAGTGAAGTTGAAAATGGTAAAAAAGAAGATTTAGCAACAATAATATTTACAAGTGGTACAACTGGTGCTTGTAAGGGGGTAATGCTTACAAATGACAACTTTATTTATGAAGTTTCACATTTACAAAAGTTTGTAAACAATCACTTTCAACCAGGACAGAGATGGATGAGTGTACTGCCAATATGGCACTCATTTGAGAGATCTGTAATGTATGTAGCTATTCATTTCGCACAAGCTATGTATTTTAGCAAACCAATTAGCAAAATAATGCTTAATGACTTTCAAATAGTAAATCCTCATTGGTTCTC
>CAZJGS010000112.1:0-5663 GCA_964545735.1 uncultured Spirochaetaceae bacterium | reverse complement strand
AAAGTAAAAGCTACCTTTGGACATAGCCTCATAGCAGGTATTAGCGCAGGGGGCTCAATGCCTAAAGGAGTTGATAACTTTTTCAACTCAATTGGTATTACTCTTTTAAATGGTTATGGCATGACAGAAACAGCTCCAATTATTGCAGTAAGAAATCTTTTCAATCCTGTCTTTGGTACGATGAGTTTGGTAGACGGCTATAGTATCAAAATTGTTGATGAAGAAAATAATGAAGTTGGTGTAGGTCAAAAGGGTGTTTTAAAAGTTAAAGGACCTCAAGTTATGAAGGGTTACTATAATAATGAAGAAGCTACTCGTGCTGCAATTGACAGTGAGGGGTATTTAAATACAGGAGATCTTGTAACAAGAACTATCTATAATGATATTTCAATTGTTGGTAGAGCTAAAGATACTATTGTTTTAGCTGGTGGTGAAAATTTAGAACCTGTTCCTATTGAAGGTAAATTAAGTGAATTAGATTTTATTGATAACGTTATGGTAATTGGACAAGATAGAAAATATTTAACAGCTCTTATTGTTCCAAACATGGCAGCAATCAAAGAATTAATGGAGCTTGTAAGCGAAAAATATAAAGATGATAAAGAAGCAATGCAAAAATATATAAAAGAAAAAATTGATGAAAAGATAAATTATAAATTTGGCTTTAAAACTTATGAGCTTATTAATAAGTTTATTCTACTTGAAAAACCTTTTGAAGTGGGAAATGAATTAAGCGCGAAACAAGAATTGAAACGTAATATAATTGAAGCTTTTTATAAAAAAGAAATAGATTTTCTTTATACATAAATAATTAACCTTGAAGTTGTTGAGCTTTGAGGTTTTTTCATTAGTTAAAATTTAACAACTGTATATATTTGTTATAATAGCTTGATACTTAGCAAGTCATTTATTAAAATGAAACACAATTTAGAGGTATTTATGATTCAAGTTATTGGTACAAAGAAATGTAAGCAAACACAAAAAGCAATAAGAGCTTTGAAAGAGAGAAATATAGAATATCAACTTGTAGATTTAAAAGAGAGAGACTTATCCCCAAGAGAATGGGAAAATATATTTTCTCATTACAGTGGTGAGGATTTAATCAATAAAACGGCTACAGCCTACAAAAAAAAAGGTTTCTCTTATATGGTTTATGATGCAAAAGAAGAGATAATGGAAAATAGTGACTTGTTAATCACTCCTATTCTTCGCTCTAAAAATAAAGTAAAACTAGGATTCGACCTTGATACTTTAATAAAATGGACTAAAGAATGAAATTATATCATGCCGTTTTAGGATCAGGCTCCTGTGGTAATAGTTATATATTTTACGATGGAACGACCTCAATTATAATAGATCAAGGTTATTCTTTTGTTAAATTTAAGCGAAAATTAGATGAAGTTGATGTTCCTCTTGATTCCATTAAAGCAATTTTTTTAACACATTTACACCCAGATCATAGCTATGGTCTTAGAGTTACCTATAACCAAATTAAAAGTTCACTATATATTCACTCACAAGCTATAATAAAAGAACCTGTTGTTTTTGACAAATTGAAATTATCAACAACGAAAGTTGTTGAGATTGAAGTAAATCAAGATTATAATGTAGGAGACTTTAGTGTAAAAGCGTTTAAAACTTTTCACGATAGTGGAGGGAGTGTTGGATATTTTATTCAAAATAAAGGAGAAAAAATAACTTTAATAACAGATACTGGTGTAACATCAGATCAAATGCAATTATATGCGAGCGAATCAAATATTTTATTTTTAGAATCAAATTATGATGATGATATGCTTATAAATGGACCATATCCCTATAGATTAAAAAATCGAGTTAAGGGAGACTGGGGTCATTTATCTAATATTCAAGCATTTGATTTCTTGAAAGCAAGTAGATTTGCAGGAGATTATTTATATTTGATACATTTGTCTGATAAGAACAATGAAGAAGAGATTGTTGAAACTTTATTTAAAGAAAATTTCGATATTCCTAATATCATTGTTTGTTCACGAGGAGAAGTTGTTAACGTTATGAGGGAAAGAAAGTTATGAAAAAAAGAAAATCAAATCGGATGGAAGTAATTAGTTATAAGAAATGTCTCTCAATCAAACGCCCAGATGGGCTTAGAATGAGAAGTGTTGATGAATTTACTATGAATTCATTACTAAAATGTACCGTTAGTAGAAACTTTAAAAATCCAGCTATGAGTTTATATGGAGAAGATGAAGTAATAACCTACGGTAAATTTAATTATATTGTTCAAAATATGAGGGCTTTTCTAATTAGCAAAGGCTTAAAAAAAGGTGACAAAGTTGCTATTTTAGGTGACTCTGCTCCAAATTGGATGTTAGCTTATTTTTCCCTAACAACTTTAGGAGTAATAGCTGTTCCAATTCTTCCTGAATTTTCAAAAAAAGAAATAGGCAAAATTTTAGAGCACAGTGAAGCTAAAGGGATTTTTGTTAATTCAAAACAGTTTGAAAAAGTGCAGGAATTTTGTAATGCTAACAGCTCTTTAATCATTCGTATGGATGATTTATTTCAGATTCCAACTAAAATTATTTCTGAAATTACTACTAAGAAAGACTTTCTTGAAGCAGCTGGAATTGATGTAAAAGGCTTTAAAAGGACTAGTAAAGAAAATCAAATTTTAAGCGAAATTAAAGTTAATGAAGAAGATTTAGCTTCAATTATATATACAAGTGGAACCACAGGTACTAGTAAAGGTGTTATGTTAACTCATAAAAATCTTGTATGGAATGCCGATATTTCCTCTGATCACTATGTAAAAATTACTCATAGACATAAAGTTTTATCAATTTTACCAGTTGCCCATGTTTATGAATTTACCGAGGGCCAGACATTAATAATGATGAATGGTGCGCATATTATTTTCCTAGGAAAACCACCATCACCAAGTGTTTTATTACCTGCTTTAAGTAGTATAAAACCTCAAATTATATTTTCTGTACCATTATTGATGGAAAAAATTTATAGAAGTTCTGTTTTACCAACTATTAGTAAAAATAAAACTTTGCAAAAATTAATTAAAAATCCATTAACTAAAAATGCAGTTTGTAAATTAATTGGATCCAAGCTAAAAGTTAAATTTGGTGGAAGAGTTAAATTCTTTGGTTTAGGTGGAGCACCATTAGATAAAGAAGTTGAAGATTTTCTATATAGAGCAAAATTCCCATATGGAATTGGCTATGGTCTTACTGAAACAAGTCCATTAGTAGCAGGTTGTGGACCACAGTCTCGTGATCACAAAAGGGGTACTATAGGTAAATTTGTTGCTAATGTTGAGTATCAATTATTAAATAAAGACCCTAAAACAGGCGTTGGTGAACTTGTTGTAAAAGGACCTGGAGTTATGAAGGGTTATTATAAAAATGATAAATTAAATGCTGAAGTATTTACAAAAGATGGTTATTTTAGAACTGGAGACTTAGGAAGTGTAGAAAAGAAACGCCTATCTCTTAAGGGAAGATCTAAAACTATGATTTTAGGTAGTGGTGGTGAAAATATTTACCCTGAAGCTATTGAAAGTATTTTTAATAACCAAGAATTTGTAGAAGAAACTTTAGTAGTACCAGAAGGTACCAGTTTAATTGCTTTGATTAAAATTGATTATGACGCATTTGCCAAAATTACTAAGCTATCCTTCAATGATAGTAAAGATGCAGCTTTTGATTATATTAATAAGTTAAAGAGAGATATTAACAAAGAATTAAATTCCTTTAGTAGAATTCATGAAGTAACATTGCAAGATGAACCATTTCAAAGAACACCTACACAAAAAATTAAAAGGTTCTTGTATCTTGATAGAAAGAAAAAAGACAAAAGTGAACCAGAAACAAATGATGATAGTAAGAAATAGAGGAAATAATGCTTAATACAGATATTAGAATTAAAGACTATGAAGCTCTTGCGACTTCAAAGCAATTGCAAGAAAAAATACCAACAACAGCGACTGTTGAAAAGCAAATATCGAAAAGTAGGGAAATTGTAAACAATATTATCTTAAATAAAGATAATAGGATTTTAGCAATTGTAGGACCCTGCTCAATTCATGATCCTAAAGCAGCGATGGAATATGCAGCAAAGTTAAAGAAAATTTCTGATAAAATAGGTGACAAACTTTACATTGTTATGCGTACTTATTTTGAAAAACCTAGAACAGTAGGTGGTTGGAAGGGTTTGATAATTGATCCAGATTTAGATGGCTCTTATAATATTGAAAAGGGTTTAACAATTGCAAGAAGTTTATTAATTGATATTATAAAATTAGGCTTGCCTGTGGGATGTGAAGTATTAGACCCAGTTGTTCCTCAATATATAGATGAATTGATGAGTTGGTCAGCCATTGGTGCTAGAACCACAGAAAGTCAAACTCATAGAAACCTTTCAAGTGGATTGTCTGTTGCTGTTGGATTTAAAAATAGTACAAATGGCGATATTTCAAATGCTATTAATGCTATTAAAAGTGCAGCCTTACCCTCAGCTTTTATTGGGGTAGATAGACTCGGTAATATTTCTGTTATAAGAACCTGTGGCAATGAATTAGGACACCTAATTTTAAGAGGTGGTACTCATGGCCCTAATTACTATGACGAAAAGGTTGAGGAAGCTAGAGAGAGTTTATTGAAAAATGACTTAACCCCTTCAATTATAGTTGATTGTTCTCATGCTAATAGTGGTAAAAGAGCTTATAGACAAGAGAGAGTACTAAGAAGTGTTATTGATCAAATAAATTTTGGTGAAACAAGTATTAGAGGTTTTATGTTAGAAAGTAATATAAAAGCAGGTGCTCAAAAAATTAATAGTGATTTATCTTCTCTAGAATATGGTGTAAGTGTTACTGATGAATGTGTTTCAATTGAAGATACTGAGAGAATGTTATTATCTGCATATGATAAACTACAAGGAGGCAAGTAATGGTAAAAGTATTGGTTTGTTTAGCTCAAGGTTTTGAAGAAACAGAGGCAATCCTACCTATAGATATTCTTAGAAGAAGTGGAATGGAAGTGGATGTTGCTGGTGTTGATAGTCTTGAAATTGTAGGTTCTCATAATATTAAAATAGTTTGTGATTTAGAAATTAGTGATGCAAATGAAGTTTATGATGTTATAGTTTTACCTGGGGGAATGCCCGGTAGTACTAATTTAGCTAATAGTTTTGAAGTAATAAAACGAATTATTAATACATCACAAAAAGGCTTTGTTTGCGCTTTGTGTGCAGCACCTGCTATTGTACTTGCAAATACAGGACTTTTAGATGAAAGAAAAGCTACTTGTTATCCTTCAATGGAAAAGGTAGCACCTTCAATTAATTTTACTCATAAAAAAAGATGTATTGTAGATACAAGAATTATTACAGCTCAAGGAGCAGGAGTAGCTGAAGAATTTGCCTTAGCAATAGTTAAAGAGGTTTTGGGCAATCAAAAGATGTTAGAGATAAAAAAATCTTTTATTGCTCGTTAAACAACATTACATTTTGCTAATAAATTGACTAATATTCTTCCACGTTTGTTATCTCCATAATTAAGACAAAAATTGTGAGCGACTGTTTCTAGTTTTAGAGATGGTCGTTCTTTTCTTTGTAGATACAAATGCTCTAAAAAAGAAAAATATAGACATTTTCTTTGCTCTTTTTTAAAA
>CAZJGS010000111.1:0-8382 GCA_964545735.1 uncultured Spirochaetaceae bacterium | reverse complement strand
TAGAAAACTAGTACAAGGGTATTTTTTATAATGTTTTTGATACAAAATTAAATATTTTTTAATTATAACGACTAGTCACCAATCAATTATTATACTAATATTGATATAACACTTGATGATAATAGAGTGGTAAGGAGTTAATATATGAATACGAGTGCATCCTGCGAGTTGCGTCGACTGACTAACCATGTCAGAAGAAAGCTTATGACTTTCAAAGGTGATAAGAATAATAAGAGGCAAACTTCCTCTCATTATTACATTATTAATTACATAGCATCTAAAGGTACAGAAGATGTTTTTCAAAGAGATATTGATCAAAGATTCTCTTTAAGAAGACCGACTACTACAGAGATACTAAAGTTAATGGAAAGAAATGGGTTGGTTACCAAGAAATCTGTTGAAAATGACTTGAGGCTTAAGAAAGTTGTATTAACTAAAAAAGCAAAAGTTCTGGGTGAGGAATTTGAAGGTTTTTTGGAAAATATGGAAGAGCAAATGGCTGCTGGTATTTCCAAAGAGGATTTAGATATCTTTTTTAACGTAATAGAAAAGATGAGATTGAATTTAGAGAATGAGAGTTAATGACAATTAAACCTATTTTGAGGAGCTTGAAGGGGTGCTATAAAGAAACCTTTCTTGCTCCTTTATTAGTAATACTAGAAACACTACTATTTGCGCAAATTCCATTTATAATCGCAAGATTAATTGATAATGGTATTAATTCTTCAAACCAAGAATATATTATAAATACGGGTATACATCTGTTGATTATAACTGTATTAATGACAATTTTTGGCGTTTTAGCAGGGTTTTTCACTGCTAGAGGGGCTGCTGGGTTTAGTAGAAATTTAAGGCATAATTTATTTTATACTTTAGGAAACTATTCCTTTTCAAACCTTGATAATTTTTCTTCAAGTTCCTTGATTGTTCGCTTAACTACAGATGTTCAAAGACTACAAAATGTTTATCAAATGTCTGTCAGAGGCGCCTTTCGAGCTTTGAGTAGTATTGTTTTTTCTATATATATGTCATATATCATAAGTCCAAAACTATCGATGACTTTTTTGTTCGCTGTCCCTATTTTAGCAATACTATTATTAGTTATTATTAAGTTTGCCTTTCCAAGATTTGAAAAGGTATTTAAAGAAATAGATAATCTAAATCGTGTAGTTAAAGAAAATTTGGATGGAATAAGAGTGGTCAAATCTTATGTTCAAAGTGATTATGAAATAGAGAAATTTAAAGCTAAAAGTTCTAAATTAGAGCTATTATATGTAAGAGCTTATAAGTTAATGGTATCAGTGATGCCAATAATGTTATTTAGTGTTTTTGTTATTACTATCATAATTGTATTTTTAGGCTCTAAGATGGTTATTAGCTCTACATTAACAGTAGGCGAATTAGTAAGCCTCGTCAGTTATACTAGTATGTCGTTGTTTGGATTAATAATGTTTTCAGCAGTTTTTGTAATGGCTATTGTTTCTTCTCCTAGTGTTAAGAGAATAGTTGAAGTATTAGAAGAGAATGTTGATATCAAAGATAAAGAAAACTCAATCACAACCTTAGATAATGGAGATATTGAGTTTAAAGATGTTAGTTTTAGTTATTTGAAGAGAGATGATAAACTTTGTCTTGAAAATATAAACGTTAGAATAAAACAAGGTCAAAGCATAGGAATTATAGGATCTACAGGATCTTCTAAAACTTCCTTTGTTAATTTATTACCACGTTTATATGATGTTCAATCAGGGTCAATTACAGTTGGCAATATTGATGTGAGAGATTATTCTCTTGAAGTATTAAGAGATAATATATCTTACGCCCTTCAAAAATCTGTTTTATTTTCTGGAAATATAAAAGAAAATTTACTTTGGGGTAAAACAGGTGCAAGTGATGAAGAAATAGAAAGCGCTTGTAAAATAGCCCAAATCCATGATTTTATAATCTCCTTAGACGACGGTTATAATTATAAAATTGAAAGAGGTGGAGTTAATGTTTCTGGAGGACAGAGACAGAGATTAGCTATAGCTAGAGCTATAATCAAATCACCCAAAATATTAATATTAGATGATTCTACCAGTGCTGTTGATATGGCTACTGAAGCTAAAATCAATAAAGGCTTAAAAGAAAAATTACCCAATACCACAAAGATCATAATAGCACAGAGAATTTCTAGTATAGAAAATTGTGATAATATTCTTGTATTTGAAGAAGGAAAAATTGTGGGACAAGGGAAACATCAAGAATTATTAGATTCAAATGATATATATCAAGAAGTATATTATACACAAAAAAAGGAGGTAACTGATGCCTCCATTTAGTGGCCATGGTCGCCAAGGGAAAAGAGAAAAACCAAAATCTTTAAAAAAAACTACAGGTAGATTGTTAAAATATTTAGCACCACATAAAGTAAAATTAATTATTGTTTTATTTTGTATTATGCTAGCTTCTACAACAACAATTGCTTCCTCTGTATTTTTAAGATTTATTATAGACAATGGTATTACTCCATTACTTGGAGTAGAGAACCCAGATTTCTCATATTTTTATAAAACAGTGCCTATTTTTGCGGCTATATTATTAGTTGGTGTTGGCGCTATGTATTATTATTCTAGGGCCATGGTAATAATATCACAAAAAATATTAAAAACCCTTAGAAATGAAATGTTTTCTCATATGCAAACACTTCCTTTAACTTATTTTGATACAACTGGTCACGGTAATATAATGAGTCGTTTTACCAACGATACTGATGCTATGGTTAATTTGTTATCACAAAGTTTACCACAACTATTACTGGGATCATTACAGTTTATTGGTATACTAATTGCAATGTTAGTTACAAGTTGGAGATTATCCATAATTGCTTTTATTTTAATTGCTGCAATGCTTTTAGTTGTAAAAGTAGTGGGTCAAGCTTCCGGAAAATTTTTTGCAAAACAACAAGAGTCTTTAGGTAAAGAAAATTCATTTATTGAAGAGATGATAGCAGGTCAAAAAGAAGTTAAGATATATAATCAACAATGCACAATAAATTCAAAGTTTGATACATTAAATACTGAATTATTCGAAAATACTAAGAAAGCGAATTCTCTTGCCAATTTATTTATGCCTTTAATGACAGGTCTTAGCTATATTCAATATGTAATATTAGCAATAATAGGTGGTATCTTAGCAATTAGTGGTTACACCGCTATTACACTAGGTGTTATTGTAAGTTTCTTACAATTGTCTAGAAGCTTGTCACAGCCTGTTTCCTCCCTCGGACAACAACTTAACTCTCTTATGCTAGCCTTAGCTGGAGCAGAGAGAATTTTTAACTTGATTGATGAAAATAGTGAAAGTGATGAAGGCTACATAGAACTAGTGAATGCTAGACTTGATGACAAAAATAACAAGATTATTGAGTGCACACAAGAGACTTGTCATTGGGCCTTTAAAGATGGAGATAAATTAACTCTTATAAAAGGTGAAGTAGAATTAAGAGATGTAGATTTCTCTTATAACAAAGATAAGCAAATATTAAAAAAGATAAATGTTACTGCCAGAGCTGGTCATAATATTGCTTTTGTGGGATCAACAGGTGCTGGTAAAACTACAATAACCAATTTAATCAATCGGTTTTATGATATTGATAGTGGGGTTATTTATTATGATGGTATCGATATTAAAAATATCAAAAAGAGTGATTTAAGAAGGGCTCTAGGCTTTGTTTTACAGGATACCAATCTTTTTAGTGGAACTATAAAAGAAAACATCAGATACGGTAATTTAAGTGCTAGTGATGAAGATGTAGTAGAGGCAGCTAAACTAGCAAATGCTGATTATTTTATATCCTTGCTAGAAGAGGGTTATGATACCTACTTAGATGGGGAAGATAATTTATTATCTGTTGGTCAAAGACAATTATTAGCAATAGCGAGATGTGCAGTAGCAAATCCTCCTGTTATGGTCTTAGATGAAGCCACAAGTAGTATTGATACTAGAACTGAAAAAATAGTCCAAGAAGGCATGAATAAACTAATGCAAGATAGAACTGTTTTTGTTATAGCTCATAGACTATCAACAATTAGAAATAGTGATATTATAGTTGTATTAGATAATGGTGAGATAATTGAAATGGGTAATCATAAACAATTGCTAGATTTAAATGGTGCTTATTATAATTTATATACAGGTCTAACCAAGTTAGATTAAAAATATTAGTTGCTAAAAGTGGATGTGAAAGTTACAATAGATTAAAAGGTAACTTTCATATCTTTTTTTTTAGTTTTTTGAAAAATATAAATATATTGACATTTCCTTTCAAATGATGCATTATCCTTATAGATAATGACTTTCAATAAGGAAAATTTATGGTAGAAAGAAGACAAACAATTCAAAGAGGCTTGGTTTTAGATGCTGTTAAAGCATTATATAACCATCCAACTGCTCAATTAGTATATGAATTTATTCATAAAAAACATCCGAGTGTTGGTAAAGCTACTATATATAGAAATTTGAATTTATTAGTTGATGAAGGTAAACTTAGAAGAATTTTTGCCATTGATGGGCCAGATCATTATGATTGTACAACTTGTGGGCACCAACATATTGAGTGCAGAGTTTGTAAAAAAATAATTGATGTTAACCTTCCTCTAAATCAAGAGTGTGTTAGCAATGTTGAGAAGGAAACAGGGTTTTCTAACATTGATAAAAATATAATAATTACAGGAATTTGTCCTGAATGTTTAAAAAAAGCTAACAATTAACAAGTTAGCAAAGGAGTTAAATTAATGGAATTCAAAGGTTCAAAAACTGAGAAGAATTTAATGGATGCATTTGCAGGGGAATCTCAAGCTCGTAATAAATACACTTATTTTGCATCTAAGGCAAAAAAAGAGGGCTATGTTCAAATTTCAAACATTTTTGCAGAAACTGCTGCAAATGAAAAAGAACATGCAGAAATTTGGTTTAAATTACTTCAAGAAAATGGCGAAATTCAAGATACTATGTCTAATCTAAAAGCTGCTGCAGCTGGTGAAAACTACGAATGGACTGACATGTATGTTAATATGGCTAAAGATGCTAAAGCAGAAGGCTTTTTAAAGATTTCAAAGCTATTTAGTTTAGTAGCAGAAGTTGAGAAAGAACATGAAGCAAGATATTTAGCATTATTAAAGAATGTTGAAGATGAAATTGTTTTCTCTCGTGATGGAGAAATGATTTGGAAATGTTCTAATTGTGGTTTTATCCACGTTGGAAAGAAAGCTCCAAGTATTTGCCCAGTATGTGCTCATCCGAAAGCTTATTTTGAATTACAAAGTAAAAACTATTAATATTAATTTTTAATAATTTGGGCTACCTCTTCTGGTAGCTTTATTTATGCCAAAAAAAAGATCTCAAATATAAATATCTGAGGTCTTATTATATTAATAACACAATAAGCACATTGTTTTATTATTCTACTGAGAAAGTAACTTGTATATTGCTGATGTAATTACCAGGATGTGGAATAGATTTCGCATCCCAAGTTAATTTAAAATCTGCCATGCTCGTTGAGGAATAGTAATTACCTTCTAATAATGGAATGCCATAAATATAAGTATTTGATCCAGGAGGACTGTTATTAAAAGTTACTCCAGTCAAATTTGTAATATTTACTATTTTCATAGCTTGTGAATTGATGATGTAACTGTTTATTCCTTGAGCAATATTACCAAACTCATCTAAGAGTTGAAAAAATCCTACTTCTAGTTCTATACCCAAGTTAAAATTATCTAGCTGGGAACCTGTAACTCTTATAGAAAAAGGTGTTAATTCCCAAGATGCATCTAATAGCAAGTCATTATTGTTTGTATCTGTAGCAATGACTGCATTCTCTTCTAAGGGGTTTCCATTGTAATATAGTGTAGCAATCATATCGATTGCATCTGCATCTGCAACTACATAAGCCGTTTGTGGTCCATTAGTTATAACAAACTCACCTTCTTCATAAGAGGGAGCATTTGGAGCTACAATTTGATCAGCAAATAAAGATAAACTTGCTAATAATGTGAAAATTAGAGTTGTATATATTTTTCGCATTAATTTCTTATTCCTATTTGTTTTATTTGTAATAATATTACAACCTTTTAATTATCTTTTTTCAACGCTTATACGGCTTAAATCTCAACAATACTGATAGTAATATCAGTAAAATATCTGCCTGCTCCTATTGTAGTAAATACAGGGCTTTCGATTTGAAAGGTGAAAGTAGGCAAAGTTAGATGTGTTGCATCGTAATATTGTCCAGCATAAAATGTTAGTAAACCATTGCTAGGACTTTTATTAACGATACTTGGAGTTTCTGATATGTATGTTTTATTTGTACCAACTGTATAGTAGTAGCTTGAATTTGTAACATCTACTTCATGAGATTGATTGGATACAACAGTACCAAAGAAAGTAACTATAAAATCATCTGTAGTAAATCCACCTGTTATATCAAAAGGATTTGTTACTGCAGCAAGAGTATCATGGACACCGTCCATATCAATAAAATTTTCCCCAGTGGTAATGTTATTATCTTCTATAAGTTGTGAATAATATCTAACCATTGTCAACTCACCATCTATATCGGTATTAAGCAATATTTGAGGGTCAGCAAAAAGTGGAAAGCTAATAATAAAACTAACTAGTAATATAATAAACTTTCTAATCATGCTTTCCTCCTTTGTCTAAAAAGATTGATTTTGTTTTCCTATTACATACTAAATATATTGTAAGTATCTTCTTATGTCAATTGTTTATGTTTACTATGCGCTAAGTTGTAGAAGAAAATTAATTTGATTATGCTTATATTAACCTAAATTTAGGGTTTTATATAAAATAAGGATGTTATTAGGCATATTTTTTATTTTTTAATCTAAAAAGAATCGGATAATAATCTTATATATAACATGAATGTTATGACAAATATGGCAATTTAAGACAATAAATATTTTTTTTATAAATTCAAATTTAAGAAATTTATTGGGTTTTGTGACACAAACAAATTAATTTCTTCATTAGAAAAAGCACTATTATCAAAAATATTAAAATATTGAGAATAGGATTTAACTTTAAAAAGGTTTACAGAAAAGTCTGATCCAAAAAGGGAGTGCCTTATGATATGATTTTTCATTTCCTTGTTTTCCTCTTCATTAAGAAAATTGATCAACTCACAGTAAAACTGAGGAGTACTACCACTAAAGGAAAAGTCTAAATAAACATTTTCATATTTTTTCATAAGATCTATAATATTATAAAACCAAGGACTTGTTGGCAGTCTTTCATTCTTAGGTTTAAGTAAGTTTTGAGCAAAAATAGAGGCAGCTGGAAAGTTACCAATTGATCTGTATTGTTTCCCGCTATGGGCAAAGTCTATTTTTAAAGTTGGAAACTCTTTTAAAACCCTTTCCCAAGATTGTGGATTTGTATAAGCCCAGGCTTCTTTGGTAGGGATTGTTCTAAAGCCTTGATCATCACAGTGTGTGATTATAGGTAAATCATTTTCACAGCAGAATTGATAAATATAAAGTAATTTATCAAGCTCTTTCTTTTCCTTAGGCCAGGGGTTTAAGCCAAGAGGGGGATAAAATTTAACTCCATAAAATTTCTTCTTAGAAGATCTTGAGCTATTTAATTTATGGCTCTTATTTACATAGGTACTTAATAAATCTTTTATAAACTCAATGGAATGAGCCGGGGTGTTTATACCAAGGAAGGGGAAGAACTCCATAATCCCCTCTTTATTATATTTCTTATAATCCTTAAACGCTGTTAAAGTATCATCTATATACTTTATTATCTTAGCTTCTCTGCCAACAGGATAATAAATGTTTGAAAAATCTTTATGATTATTTGAAAAATCCATTAATAAAGGTATAATTGCAAACTTATCATATTCTACATTTCTAAAATTTAATTTGTTGTTATATATATAAGGGGTAAAAGCTTCTCTCTCTTTTTCAGTAAGTTTATCTTTATACATGCCTTTTAAATCATTTTCCATCATAGCAAAGGTTTCACCTATGGGTTTGTCAAAAGCTAATAACAGATTAATTAGTTTATTGTTCATCACTGTATAATTGGCTCTTGAACCTTCTAATATATAAGAGGTTGAAAAAAAGCCACTTGTTAATAAATCCGCAATACCTGAATTTAAAGATTTAATAGTACTTATAAAATCAGGGTGGTCTAAATTCATAGCATGCATATGAGCATCAAAGAAATATTTCATATATTAAGTATATATAAAAATATAAAAAAATCATAATTATAAATGATAAAAATTCTAAATAAAAGAAATTATCTAAAAAAGGGCCATGTTTTTGACTAATGAGTGGTAATGGAATATTTTTTAATTTTTTGCTATAATAA
>CAZJGS010000110.1:0-8550 GCA_964545735.1 uncultured Spirochaetaceae bacterium | reverse complement strand
TCGACCTGATAAGCAATATCGCATTGGGTGATGCAAAGGCGCGAAGCGCCGATGTTCTGGGGCATGTGTTTGAATATTTCCTTGGTGAGTTTGCGTTGGCAGAGGGGCAAAAAGGGTGGCCAGTTCTATACCCCCCGAAGCGTAGTCGAACTACTAGTGCAAATGCTTCAACCTCATAAAGGCAGGGTATTTGACCCCTGCTGTGGCTCGGGTGGTATGTTCGTGCAGTCGGAAAAGTTTGTGGCCAGCCATCAAGGCAAAGTGAACGATATTTCCATTTACGGACAGGAGAGCAATCAGACCACCTGGCGACTGGCAAAGATGAATCTGGCAATCCGGGGCATCGACAGCTCTCAGGTAAGATGGAACAACGAAGGCTCTTTTCTCAATGACACCCACAAGGACCTGAAATCCGATTATGTGATAGCCAACCCGCCCTTTAATGACAGTGACTGGAGCGGTGATCTTCTTCGCAAAGACGGCAGATGGAAATACGGGACACCACCCACCGGAAACGCAAACTATGCCTGGATACAGCACTTCCTGTATCACCTGAGTCCAAGCGGCCAGGCCGGTTTTGTTCTGTCAAAGGGCTCTCTGGCGTCCAAAGCGTCCGGTGAAGGGGATATTCGCAAGACATTGATTGAGGCCCGCCTAGTGGATTGCATCGTCAACCTGCCTGCAAAGCTGTTTTTGAATACGCAGATACCCGCCAGCCTGTGGTTCTTGAGCCGCAACAAGGCAAATGGTAAGTTCCGCAACCGGGTCGATGAAATCCTCTTTATCGATGCCCAAAACCTGGGACATTTGATCAACCGCAGAACACGGGAGTTTTCCGCGGAAGATATTGCCAAGATAGCGGGAGCCTATCATAACTGGAGAAACCCCGACGGCGATTATGAAGATGTCAAAGGTTTCTGTAATTCCGCATCCATTGAACGGGTGAAGGGACTTGATTATGTGCTGACACCGGGCAGATATGTGGGGTTGCCGGATGATGAGGATGATTTTGATTTTAAAGAGCAGTTTACAAAACTGAAAGCGGAATTTGAGGAGCAGTTGAAGGAGGAAGTGAGATTGAATGCACTGATTGCTGAGAATCTGGGAAAGGTAAAAATCAATGGGTGAGTGGAACGAATACACCTTTAGAGAACTTCTTGAGAGCTCAGTCAGAAATGGTATTTATAAGAAAAAAGAGTTTCATGGACGTGGTTGTAAGATAGTTAATATGGGTGAGTTATTCGCACAGCCACGTCTTAAAAACATAGAAATGAACCGAGTTGATCTCAGTGAAAAAGAAAAGGTAAATTTCTTACTTAAAGAAGGGGATTTAATATTTGCAAGAAGATCATTAACTGCCGAAGGGGCTGGAAAATGTTCTTTGGTTCAAGAGATAACTGAACATACTACTTTCGAGTCTTCCATTATTAGGGCAACACCTGATCATCAGAAAGCAACATCTGAATTTCTTTATTATTATTTCAACTCAAGATATGGCAAATATTTATTAGGGACTATTCTTAGGCAAGTGGCAGTAGCTGGAATTACTGGAAGTGATTTGATGGGATTAGTGTTAAGAGTGCCCCCACTCCCCGAACAAAAAGCCATTGCCTCAGTCCTTTCCAGTCTCGACGACAAGATAGACCTGCTCCACCGCCAGAACAAAACCCTCGAAGCCATGGCGGAAACGCTTTTTAGACAGTGGTTTGTGGAGGAAGCGCTGGAGGATTGGGAAGAAAAACCGCTGGATGAAGTCGCAGATTATTTAAACGGATTAGCTTGCCAAAAGTATCCGCCAAAAAATGACGTCGATAAATTGCCTGTGCTTAAAATAAAAGAACTTAAAAATGGGTTTACGGATAATTCCGACTGGGCAACTACTGATCTAAAAGAAGATTATATCGTGCAAAGTGGTGATATAATCTTTTCTTGGTCCGGGAGCCTATTGGTGAAAATATGGGATGGCAGAAATTGCGTATTGAATCAGCATTTATTTAAGGTTACTTCTGTAAAGTATCCGCAATGGTTTATTTATTTCTGGACTAAATTTCATATAAAAGAATTTATTGCTATTGCTGAAAGCAAAGCAACAACAATGGGGCATATAAAACGAGAAGACTTGTCTCATTCAATGGCGCTTGTTCCAGCTGATTCGGAATTAGAACATATGAATAGTATTGTTTATCCATTAATCGACAAAATCATTTTGAATAACGAACAGCTTGCTAAATTAGGAATGCTACGAGACTCCCTGCTCCCCAAACTGATGAGCGGGGAAGTGAGGGTTGAAAATAAGGGGGATAATCATGTTTATTAGTGAGTTACAAATAAAAAACTTTAAGTGTTTTGGTAGTGATTTGTCTCCTGTAAAATTTAATGTGCCAGATGGCAACGCTCTTGGAAGTGGATTAAATATTTTTGTTGGTGAAAATAATACGGGGAAATCTACAGTTTTTGAGGCTATCGATTTTTTGCGAGATAGCACAAAGAAAAATCTTTCTGATTTTAAAAATAAGAATGCCAACAAAGGTGAGGATGTAAGCGTTGAACTTACATTTTATGGAAATGTTAATGATGTTATTGATCATTTCTCACAACAGAATAAAGTGCCTGTTTTTAAAAAATATGTTTATGAGTATAACGATAAAGATTGCTTTAAGCTATTAAGATCCTCAAAAGATATCAAAGCCATTCACTTATGGGATAAACCTTCCCAAGAGTTTAAAAATGAATCTGGAATAGATGCTCCGTTAAAAAAATTATTTGAAACCAATTTTGTTTGGTCGGATGCAAACCCCAACGATCAAACAACTTTTGGTTCTACAACTATTTGTGGAAATCTTCTCAAAGAAATAGCCAAGAAATTTACGGAAACAAACGATTACAGAGAATTTTCCGAAAAATTTCATATAACCTTTAACTCTAAAGAATCAGGACTAAGAAAAGAGTTAAGAACGATAGAAGAAAAGACAAGAAAGATATTTACAGAACAGTTTGGCGATGCACAGATTAATTTTCATTTTAATGAGTTGAAAATTGATTCATTTTTCAAAAATACGAGAATTGATATAGATGATGGAATTGAAACGCCTATGGAAGAAAAAGGGAGTGGAATGCAACGATCTATTGCATTAGCACTACTACAGGTATATGCAGAAGAGCTTATAAAACATCCTGAAGAAAAATCAGTAAGCAAGCCTTTTTTTCTTTTTATTGATGAGCCTGAACTTTGTTTGCACCCAAGGGCGCAAATAAAGTTGTTTAATGCCATTTTAAACTTATCCAAAACAAAACAAATCTTTTTGGCGACACATTCTCCGTATTTTTTCGCTGATAGTTCATTAATAAATATAGGGCTGTTTATTTTCAAACGTGAAAACAATAATTCAAGTATTGAAAAGATAGACAGCGATTGGGGATTTTTTCCTTGGAGTCCTTCATGGGGGGAAATAAATTACCAAGCCTATAATTTGCCAATGTCGGAGTTTCATAATGAATTATATGGGTATATACAAGAGAAAGCAGAAAAGTTTACGGAAAAGGATATTGAAAAATATTTTACAGACAGTGGGTTAGAAAAGATAAAAAAATGGACTCGTGAAAAAAACGGGAGTGTAAAGATCGAAGAAGATGTAACACTTCAAACTTTTATTAGAAACAAGATTCATCACCCTGAAAACTCGACTATGAAAAGTGTAAAATACACACAACAAGAATTAGACGATTCAATCGGAGAAATGATTAAGCTTTTGAGAGAATTATGAAAATCACCGAAAACCAAACAGAAAAATCCGCATCGGACTCCTTGAAAAGCAGGCCTGCCAGCACATTTGTACCTTCTACTACCCCGGGTGTTAGTTAAGTGTCTCTTCCTCGTGGAGAGGCGGAAGAGAGGGCCAGACAATGAAAAAAACAAAAAAGATCCCTGACAATCAGATCGCTGTATATCAAACCCCTGAGGGGGGAATTAATATAGAAGTGCTGTACGCCAGTGAAAACATCTGGCTGCCTCAAAAACGAATGGCGGAACTGTTTGATGTAGATAGAACGGTTGTTACCAAGCATTTGGGAAACATTTTTTTAGAGAATGAATTACAGGAAGATACAGTATGTGCAAAATTTGCACATACTGCCGAGGATTCCTCGATAGTTCAAATTGAAGGAGAAGGGACGGTCCTGTCATCGAACTTCTCGAAAAGCGGAGCTGCATATACATTCACGTCTTCACCAGCAAACTATATGGAGGCAAATGGTCATGAATAAAAATAACCTCCCCGACAAACAGTCAAATTTCCTCCTCTACACCGGAAGCGATGGGAAAGTGAATATTGAGGTCTTTTTTAAAGACGAAACTGTTTGGCTGACGCAAAAGGCAATCGGCGAGCTTTTCGGGGTCAACATACCCGCCATCAGCAAGCATCTGGCAAACATATTCGAAAGTGGAGAATTGCAAAAGGAAGCAACTCTTTCCATTTTGGAAACAGTTCAAATGGAAGGAAGCAGGCAGGTCAAGCGAAAAATGGAATTCTATAACCTCGATGCCATCATCTCCGTCGGCTACCGCGTCAACTCTTACCAGGCCACGCAGTTCCGCATCTGGGCCACCAGAACTCTGAAGGAATTCATCATCAAAGGATTTGTGCTGGATGATGAACGGCTCAAACAGGGCAAACGGGCTTTTGGTAAAGATTATTTTGACGAACTCCTTGAACGTATCCGGGAAATCAGGGCCAGTGAGCGGCGCTTTTATCAAAAGATTACCGATATATATGCGCTCTCGGCTGATTATGATAACCATGCGCCTATTACCAAAGATTTTTTCGCCACAGTCCAAAACAAGATGCATTGGGCCATCACAGGAAAAACGGCGGCTGAAATCATTTATGATTCAGCCGATGCGACTAAAATCCACATGGGTCTGACCAGTTGGAAATATGCGCCGGACGACAAAATCTTAAAATCAGATGTTGCTGTTGCAAAAAATTACCTGAGTGAAGAACACATAAAAGAACTTAATCAGATCGTTTCAGCCTATCTTGATTTGGCGGAAAACAGGGCACAGCGGCAGATTCTGATGAAAATGGCGGACTGGATTGAATTTCTGAACAACTTTTTGGAATTGTCTAACTATCCCATTCTTCAGGATAAGGGCAAAGTTACCGCATTGGAGGCCAAGCTCAAAGCTGAGCAGGAATATGAGGGGTACCGAATCGGGCAGGATAAAGACTACCTCTCTGATTTTGACAAAGAAGTAAAACTGATTACCGGGGAAAAAGATGGGAAATAGAATAACCGAAAGCGCAATCGAAAAGTTTACCATCGAACTACTTGAAAAGCAGGGCTACCAGTATATTTACGCACCATCCATCGCCCCGGACAGCAAGACGCCGGAACGGGAATTGTTTGAGGACGTGTTGCTTCTGGAGCGACTGCGGACAGCCGTCAGAAGGATTAATCCCACACTTCCGGAGGATATCCTGGAAGACGCCATCAAGCAGATCCAGCGGCTCAGTTCCCCTGAACTGATTGCTAACAATGAAGCTTTCCACCGGATGCTTACTGAAGGCATCAAGGTCAGCTACCAAAAGGACGGCAACAGCCGAGGCGATCTGGCTTGGCTCATTGACTTTAAGAATCCGGAAAATAATGATTTTCTGGTTGCTAACCAGTTTACCGTCATCGAAAACAATGTCAACAAACGGCCGGATGTGATTCTGTTTGTGAACGGCTTACCCCTCGTTGTTATTGAGCTTAAAAATCCTGTTGATGAAAACGCAACTGTAAGGTCGGCTTTTAAACAACTGCAAACATATAAACAGGCTATTCCAGTGTTGTTTACCTATAACGGATTGATGATTATTTCCGACGGCCTGGAAGCAAAAGCTGGCACTATTTCCTCTGGATTCACCCGTTTCATGGCCTGGAAAACATCAGACGGCAAGGTTGAAGCCTCAGCGCTCATCGGGCAGCTGGAAACTCTGATTAAGGGGATGCTCGACAAGAAAACCCTGCTGGACTTGATCCGTCATTTCATTGTCTTTGAAAAATCAAAGAAAGAAGACAGGAAAACAGGCATAATCACCATTGAGACCGTAAAGAAAATGGCATCCTATCACCAGCACTATGCGGTGAATCGAGCCGTAGAATCGACCCTGAGGGCATCCGGCTATTCCGCAACCAAAGCCAAGATATCAGATGGGCCGATGTTGACGGAATCCCCCGCAAGCTATGGTCTTACCGGAGTGGATTCTCAACCTGTGGGGGACAGGAAGGGCGGCGTGGTATGGCACACGCAGGGAAGCGGCAAATCTCTGTCCATGGTTTTTTATACGGGAAAGATTGTCCTGGCTATGGATAACCCCACTGTTGTGGTCATTACCGACAGGAATGATTTGGATGATCAGCTATTCGATACCTTTGCCGCCTCGAAGCAACTGCTCAGGCAGGAGCCGGTACAGGCGGAAAACAGAGACCACCTGAAGGATTTGCTCAAGGTTGCATCGGGCGGTGTGGTGTTTACCACCATCCAAAAATTCCAACCCGATAATGGCAATATCTATGAGACCCTTTCGGAGAGAGAAAACATCATCGTCATTGCCGACGAAGCCCACCGGACGCAGTATGGGTTTAAGGCCAAGACCATCGACGCCAAGGACGAAAACGGTGCCATAGTCGGCAAAAAGACTGTGTACGGGTTTGCCAAGTATCTACGGGATGCCTTGCCCCATGCAACCTATCTCGGTTTTACCGGAACGCCCATTGAAAACACCGACGTCAATACACCGGCGGTATTTGGCAACTATGTTGATGTTTACGATATCCTCCAAGCGGTTGATGATGGCGCAACGGTCAGGATTTTTTACGAGAGCAGACTGGCGAAGATTAACCTCAGCGAAGAGGGCCGAAAGCTTGTTGACGATCTGGACGATGAACTGGAAGTGGGAGAATTTACCGTTACGCAAAAGGCCAAGGCAAAATGGACACAACTGGAAGCGCTCATTGGAAGTGAAGACCGAATAAAACAGGTGGCTCAGGATATTATCGATCATTTTGAACAAAGACAGGAAGTATTTGAAGGCAAGGCCATGATTGTTGCCATGTCTCGCCGAATTGCCGCCAATCTTTATAAAGCAATCATCGACATCAAACCCGAGTGGCACAGTGACGACCTGAAAAAAGGTGTCATTAAAGTGGTGATGACGTCTGCATCCTCTGATGGGCCTGAAATCTCCAAACACCATACAACAAAAGATCAACGCAGAGCACTAGCCGATAGGATGAAAGATCCGGATGATGAACTCAAACTGGTTATTGTCAGGGATATGTGGCTGACGGGGTTTGATGTTCCTTCACTGCACACGCTTTACATAGACAAACCCATGAAAGGGCATAATCTGATGCAGGCAATCGCCAGGGTCAACCGCGTCTATGAGGATAAACCCGGCGGGCTTATAGTCGATTACCTTGGCATCGCCTCAGATCTTAAAAAGGCATTGTCGTTCTATTCGGACAGCGGTGGGAAAGGCGATCCGGCAATCGCGCAGGAAAAAGCGGTTCAAATGATGCTGGAAAAGCTGGAAGTCGTTTCTCAGATGTTTCATGGTTTTGCCTATGAAGAATACTTCGCGGCTGACACAGGGAAGAAGCTTAGTCTTATTCTTGCCGCAGAAGAACACATCCTTGGTCTGGAAAACGGGAAAAAAAGATACATCAACGAGGTTAACGCCTTGTCCCAGGTCTTTTCTATTGCCATCCCCCACGAACAGGCAATGGATGTCAAGGATGAGGTAGGGTTCTTTCAGGCGGTAAAAGCACGATTGGCAAAATTTGACGTCACGGGTGCTGGCAAAACCGATGAGGAAATGGAAACAGTGATCAGGCAGGTCATTGACAAGGCGCTGGTGACCGAGCAGGTTATCGATGTCTTTGATGCTGCAGGAATTAAAAAGCCGGACATATCGATATTTTCAGAAGAGTTCCTTCTGGAAGTAAAAAATATGCAACACAAAAACATTGCACTGGAAGTCTTGAAAAAGCTGCTCAATGAGGAAATAAAAGCAAGAACAAAAAAGAACCTTGTACAGAGCAAATCCTTAATGGAAATGCTGGAAAACTCCATCAAAAAATATCACAGCAAAATCTTAACCGCCGCAGAAGTCATTGAGGAATTGATCGCATTAGGCAAAGAAATACAGGAGATGGACAAAGAGTCCCAAGAGATGGGCTTATCGGATTTTGAATATGCTTTTTATACAGCCATTGCCAACAATGACAGTGCGCAAGAGGTAATGGGAAAAGACAAATTAAGAGAACTTGCCGTTGTATTGTTTGAAAGAGTAAAGAAAAACGCATCAATCGACTGGACAATCAAGGAAAGCGTAAAGGCAAAACTGAAAGTCATCGTAAAAAGAACACTGAGACAGTATGGCTATCCACCGGATATGCAGAAACTGGCAACAGAAACGGTTTTGAAACAGGCTGAATTGATAGCGGACGAGATTACACGTGGGGAATAACTGGCCTGTGCTGCGGCTGATGTGAAGTGTGTAT
>CAZJGS010000109.1:0-8567 GCA_964545735.1 uncultured Spirochaetaceae bacterium | reverse complement strand
AGCAAGCAGTTATTACTAAACCGACGACCATGGAAGATATCATACATGGCTATGAGTGGAATTAAGTTCTTCCGAATAAATATACATAAATCTACATGAATATGACTATTTATGTATTTGGTGGAGCTAAGGGAATACCCCCTTTAATAAAAATCTGTATTTTTGATAACATTAACTAATAATTGGACGTATAAAGATGTTAGATTCAAATCCCAAGAAGCAGATTGAAAAAACAATTGAAATATAGAATAACCTCAATGATAATGAAAAAGATTTAATTATTAATGACATAAATAAAAAGATAAAACCATTTAAAAATGGGCTCAATCACTTTTCTTGTGTGATTGAACCTTAAAGAAGGCCCCGAAACAAGAGGATTCTGTTAAAATTCCAAAAACTACCGTAGCTCTAAATAAAGAAAGTTGAGTTACTGTATGTCATTTATGTGGATGTTAAGATGCCACAAAAATAGTAAAGAATGATAAAGATTCTAAAGGTCATCAACGTTATTTTTGTAGATCATGTAATAAAACTTTTAATATTACTACTAATTGTGTAACACCCTGCAGCAAGAAATCTTTTACTTGGGATCAAGTAAGAAACATAACATCCCAATTAAATAGAAAAAGTGTAGATGGTAACTTACATATCCACACTAGTTACGAATAGAACCTTAGTTTATTTAAAATAGAATTCAACATTTTAATTAAACTTTCCATTGAAAAATTCTCTTTCCCAATAGCAAAATTCTTCTCAATACTCTTATCTCTTTTTTCTTTATCAAATAGGTAAGAAATTACTTCTTGTGAAGCATTTTCTATTATTTTATTATCTATGCTAACTAAATCGGTTTTATTATCAACTTCATAAGAAGATCCTAAACTAATGTAATCAAAGTGTTTATTCTTAATATCTGTAATAAAAACAGGATATTCATAAACTACCATAGGAACTTTCGCAAATAGACCTTCAAGAAATTGATTTCCCCAACCTTCCCAATAGGATGGATAAGTAATTAAATCAGCATATACATAAGTATCCCAAAGACTATATTTTTTTATATTTTTGTCTATATTTCGAGTATGAGAAATTCTATTACCAATTGATTTTAATTGTACATTTTTTTTAATTGCATGATCTTTTAATCTATCTAAATAAGTTCCACTACCATCATCCTCATCACTTCCTGCTAATACTAAAACAAAGTTAGAATCTTTATTAAAAATTCTTCCATCATATAACTTCTTACCAATTAATTGAACTTTATTTTTATTCATTTGTGAAATCAGATCAATAGCTAATTCTATGGCTTTTCTATCAACTATTCTCGTTGCTTGTAAAATTATTACATCGTTGTCACTAAAATCTAATTGCTCTTTAAAATCTTTATTATAGGAATCTTTAGTCCATAAAGGTGCATTAAAATCAAAAACATTAGGAACAATATCGCTTTCAATATTTTTTCTTTTTAATAAAGCATCATGGCCTTGTTGATTGATTACAACATGTTTATAGGTGTAATTTGTAGGTGGTAGGTATTTATTAGCAATAGTTTTAGAAAACTGACAACCATAATGTACTCCAGCTTTTCTTTCCCAAAAAAAGTCATGATGTTGAGCTAAAACCTTTATATTTCTCTTTTCAACAATCTCTTCAAGTGCAATTGCAAGGGCAATATTCATAGCAACAGACCAGATATTTTGAACAACTAACAATTCGATGTTATTAGTGGTAATAAAATTATCTACAATTGGTTTAATTTTTTTTACTTCTATTAATACTTTTTCTTTATATTCTTCTTCATTTTTAAAAACATTTTTACCTTCAAAAGAATAAGAATAAAAATCTTTTGCAATTGGTGATATATGATAAAGAGACGGATGGATAATCTTATTATCCATTTCTCCACCTAGCATATAAACCTTATTACCCAATTTCTCAAATACTTTTTTCCATTTATCCATTTCTAAGGAAACACCATCTGTTCCCCCTACTTTATAGTGAATCATTAATATATTCAAAACTTTCTCCTACTTTTCAAACCAAGCTATTTGGTATGGGCTTAATTTTCCATCAAAGGTTGTTCCGTCTAACAATAAAGTATCATTATAAGGGGTGCTAACAAATTGATCACTTACATTTGTTAGACACACTATTGTTTTATTATTAATACTTCGCTCTAAGGCAAATATCTTGTTATCCAAATTATTTAATACATTTTGATCAGCTTTGGGAGAAAAACACGGATTATTTCTTCTAATATTTAGTAGATTTTTATATCCATTAAATATTTTTGATCTTGAACAAGTTAAATCATTAATTTGATTTTCCAATGTATTTAATTCTATTTTTTCACGGTTTATTGCTCTATTTGATTTATTGAGTTTTACACCTTCACTCCAATTTCGAGATCCAATTAAACTGTGTATATATATTCCTGGAATACCTTTTAAACACAGTAATATAGATTGGCTAGCTAAAAATCTTTTTATCTCTAAATCTTCATCAATCGTACCACTAATTTTTAAAGCATCAAAGAAATTAATATTCATTTCATAGGGTATTTGCTTAGAATTAGATTCAGCCTTGTAGGATACAAAGCCACCTACTTCTTTAACCTTATTTGCCATAATTTCAATTTCACTATCCTCTACTAGCCCTTTTGCAGGTAATAAGCCAATGCCATCATGAGATGCAAGAAAGTTGAAAAAAGTAACCTTATTAGATGGAAGATTCAGTGTTGATGCCCAATACTTTATCACTGAGGCATCTTTTTTTAAGAAAGTATACAAAGTTAATGGTGGAAGAGGAAAATTATATACCATTGAAGCTTCATTATAGCCATTGCCAAAATAAGAAATATTTTCTTTATGTGGGACATTTGTTTCAGTAATGATTTTTACATCTAAATTAGCTATATCAATTATCAATTTAATTAATTCAATAATTAAATGAGTTTGTTTATTATGAATGCAAGTAGTTCCTAATTCTTTCCAAATAAAAGCTATTGCATCAAGGCGTATAAAAGCTGCTCCCTTTTCAACATAAAAACTGAATATATCAAGTATTTCCATTAATAATTCTGGATTTTGATAATTTAAATCAATTTGATCATTAGAAAAGGTCGTCCAAACACTTTTTAATCCTTCACTTGTTTGGAATTCACTTAGTAAATCAAGTGTTCTTGGTCTAAAAACTTTGCTATAATCTTTATTTTTATCACAGGTAATAAAATAATCTATATAGGGTTTTTCACACTTTAAATAGCCTTTAAACCAAGCACTATCTTTAGAAATATGATTTGCAACAAGATCAAACATTAAACTAAAGTCTTTTCCTATATTTTCAATATCATCCCAACTACCAAGCTTTGTATCAACCTTTTTATAATCAATTATTGAAAATCCATCATCAGAGGAATAAGGACAAAATGGGAGTATATGCACAGTATTAATATAATTATAAAGATATTTTGATAAAAACTTATTAAGAGTAATTAAAGTTTTCTCCTTATTTTTGTTATATAAACTATCGCCATAGGTAATTATTATTGATTCCTTTTCATTTAAAAAATCAATATCTTTACTTTTGGATTTATTTTTCAAATTATTTATTTTATCAATTACCAATGCTGTATATTCTTTAGCAATATTTTCTCCATATATCAAAGTTAATATATCAAAGATTTTAGTAGTATTTTTAAGTATCATTTTATTCTTTTACTCCACCTTCAGATTTGTTTCCAGATAGAAACTTCTGAATTAACATAAACAAGATTACAACTGGCACTGCTGTTAATAATGAGGCGGCACTTACTCTATCCCAGATAGCATTCTTTGATACAAATAATGCTTTCAATGCAATTGGAAGCGTATACATATTTGTATATGATTTTAAGAATACTGAGGCAAATAAATATTCATTCCAAGCTATCATAAAGGAATAAACCCAAACTGTAGCTATTGCACTAAAACTTAGTGGAATAATAATTCTTACAATTGTTTGAAATCTTGAGTACCCTTCGATAAAAGCTGCTTCTTCAATAGAAAAAGGTATAGATCTAAAGGAATTACCAAGCATATATAAACAAACTGGAAGAGTCTGAACTATATAAATAATTACAAGAGAAAGTGTTGTCCCTCCCTCGCTACCTGTTAATCCAAGAGTTGTGGTTATTTTATAAAGAGGTATTAATAATAAAATACCACCAACCATATATACAAATAATACACCTCTTTGAATAAGCTTTTGCCCTCTATATTTCATTCTAGCTATAGAATAAGCTCCAAAAATTGCAATAATTAGGGAACAAAGAGAGGCTATAAGTGAAAACTTAAGGGAATTAAAGAAGTATTTAAAAAATGGGAATACATCTGAAGTATCAGTATATTTTTCTACTATAGTAGCTCGTTGTGCACTAGTTAAATTTGGAGTTTCATCTAGTAATTTTTGGACCGAAGCTGGCAATTCAACAGCAATATCTTCAGATAATCCCAAAATTTCACTATAGGCTCCTGTATTAATTTCAGTTGGCACTAAAGACGGATTTCCCCAATCCCAAGAAAATTTAAGTGAAGTTGATAACATTTGAATAAATGGGAATATACAAAATGTAACAATCAGTAAAACTAATAGTGTAAAACCGATATTTTTAATTACTTTATTTTTTTTATTTACCATTTTAATACCTTCTTTACATAAATCAAGATTAAACCAACTAATAGTGAGAACTGAATAACAACAAGAGCTGAGCCTTGTCCTAAATCCATACTTCCAGTAAATGCCTTGAAATAGGTATAAACAGAGAGTACTTTAACATTATCTGTTAATAAATAAACTTCTTCAAATTTATTAAAGTTCCAAATGAATCTTAATAATACAATTGAGCCCATAACAAAATAAAGTTCAGGTAAAGTAATTGACCAGAATTTTCTAATATCACCTGCGCCATCTATTTCTGCAGCTTGATATAAAGTGTTATCAATTGTTTGTAGTCTCGATAGAATCATAAGATATGTAAAAGGAAAAGCTTTCCACACACTAAATATTATGGCAACCCATATAGCATATTGAGGATCCCCAATTAGATTAAATCTACTTGCTGATAAATGAAATACATCAACGAGAAGGTGCATAAAAATTCCATTTACAGGATCAAAGAAAAATTGCCAAGAATAAACAGTTGATATAACTGGTGCAACGTATGGAAGTAATACCAACGATCTAACAAGGCCTCTAAGTGGGAATTTTTTATTCATGACTAATGCAACCATTAAACCCATTAGTGTGGTTAATATTGTGGAAGCAATAACAAAAAAGAAAGTAGTACCTACAGATGCCCAAAATGTTGGATCACTCAAAACATTATTATAATTTTCAAAACCTATATAAAATGCATCACCATTCATTTTAACATTAAAAAAGCTTAAATAAATATTATAAAATATTGGATAAACTATTAATAAACCAATTATAATCACAGATGGTAAAACCAGTTTAAAGCCTAGTCTTGCATCTTTTTGCCCTAAAGTAAGCTTTGTTGTAGACATGACTTAATTCTCCCTTTAAATCTAGTGTAAATATTTAGGAGAAGGAATTCCTTCTCCTAAATATGAGTTAATAAACTAATCTAATTTATTAATTTCTTTAGTAGCCCAAGCCATAGCCCTATCAATATCTAGTCCTTCTTGAGTATACTTATAAATCATTTGTGGAATAATTTGTTGAGCTGTTACTTGATCAGCTTTTTCAATTTTTACACCATCAACAATACCGAAAGTCTTAATATCTTGCATACCTTCAACTATTTCACCAATAGCTTCTTTACCATATCTCGATAGTACAGAGTTATCTAAGAACTCATCAGTTTCTGCAATACCCTTAATTACAGGATTCATTCCACCAGGGGCCATATGTAAGAATGTTACATATGAATTAGGTTCAAATAAATATTCAACGAATTTTCTAGCTGCTTCAGTTTTTGCACTGTCACCTTGATCAACGATGCCTAAAGAAACAATAGTTCCATAAGATGCAGATTGAGTATTTTCAATAGTAGGTGCCATAGATGTATGACTTGCTAATTCAGGATCAAATTGAGAATCTTTTAAGTCATTGAAGTTTTCGGCAGTTAATGAAGATGCAGCAACATCTTGAATAGCTAAATCATCCATAATATAAGTTGAATAGAAGAACATAGCCATTTTGCCCTGAAGATAATAATCTCTTGCTCTCCAAGTTTGAGGACCAGGTGGGTTATACTTTGCTAAGCGACCATAAAATTCTAGAGCTTCTTTCATTTGTGGAGTATTAAATGTTAAATTACCATTTTTATCAAATAATGTTGCACCGTTTGACTGAGCAATAGGTGTGAAACATTGTTCACTAAATGATTCAGCTTTAGTTCCTACTAAAATACCATAAGTATTTTCACTAGGTTTGTAGAAATATTTAGCAGCTTTTTCGATATTTTCCCAAGTTGTAGGTGCTTCGAGCCCGGCTTCTTCAAACCAATCAACTCTATACCAAAGTCCTTGCAGCCAACCATGGAATGGTATTCCATAAGCAGCCCCAGTTTCTGATTCATTAATTTTTAATGCACCTTCAAAGAATTTATCTCTTCCGATACTATTAATTACAGCTTTGTTTGCATCAACATTTAGTAAGCCATCAGCACCAAAGGAAACCATTGTAGTGGCTGCCCCTTCAACTAAAGCTGGCAATGTTTTTGAAGTAGCGGCTGTTGCCATTTGAGATGTCATATCATTCTCATCAACAGCAATTAATTTTACACTAATCTCTGGGTTCATTACTTCAAACGTATCGATAAGTAATTGAATTGTAGACTGTCTGTCTGTCTGAGTTTGAGTTGTCCAGTATTCAATTGTTACTGGTTCCTTAGTTTCTTGAACATCTGCTTGTCCATTGGCGAAAATAGATGTAGTAGCTAACAATAATAGAGCAGTACACATTCCTAATTTTACAAATTTCATAAAATTCCTCCTAACCTTTGGTTTTATAAAATACACACATATATTAATTACTTTAAAAAAAGTAATTTAATTTAATAGTAAACAAAGTTTGTCACAAACTATTTTTAAGACTATTTAAAGTCGTTTTATTTCAAGGTTTTTCTTACAATAATTTTTGGTGTAATACTCATCTCATCCTTTATATCAAACAAAAATTCTTGTTTGGAAGGATTCAAGCGATTTAACAAATTATTTACAGCTATTTGACATTTCAATTCGATAGATTGATCCATAGTAGTTAAAGCCAAAAGTGTTGCTATAGGCATATTATCGAAGCCCATAATACCCACATCTGCTGGAATTGCATAATTATGCTCCATAAGATATCTATATCCACCTGCCGCCATATCATCACAACCGAAAAAGATTGCCTCTGGTGGTTTTTCTAGTTTCATAAGAGATTTTGTTGCTACATACCCACCATCAGAAGATAACTCAACTGTTTTATGATACTCACTTTCTAGGGTTAGCCCTTTACTCTCTAAGGCGATCTTAAATCCCTTATATCTGTCTCTAATATGCTCATCAAAAGGACTCCAGCTTACAAAAGCTAATCTTTTATATCCTCTAGATATCATATATAAAGCAGCATCATTACATCCTGTGAAGTTATTATTATGAATACTAAATTCACCTTCACATCTTGTTTGAAGTAATACTAAGGGTATTTGATTAATTTCAAAAAACTCTTTTGCCTTACTATCTACAAGGGCTGCGCTTATTATTAGTGCATCAATTTTCATTAAATATTCAGGATGTTTTGCAAAATAGCTTTGAATATATTGTCTTTTTTTAATATCAAATACTAACAATTGATAATTAGTATCTGAAAGCAATTCACTTAGACAGCCAATAAGAGTTGAAGCAAAAACAGACCTTGGATTTGAAATAGTTAATCCAATAATCATGTTGGATTTTTTACGTCTATTTTCATTAATAGAAAAGCCTATTTCATCAAGTTTAATTAATATATTCTCTCTGGTAGTTTGATTAACTAATTCAGGGTGATTAATTACTCGAGATAAAGTGCTTGCACTTACTCCAATTTGTTTTGATAAGTTTCTTACTGTTATTTTCTCTGCCATGTAAAAATTATATGTTCCATAATATTGTAAGTCAATTTATTTTATGCTTGTTTCATAATAAATCACTGAAACGTTTCATAAATAATTATATTATTTTTACTTATTTTTATATCTAGTAACAATATAAAAAATTTTAATTTTTTGAGAAATTTAAATAAATACTTTTAGTATATTTATAAAGTTGAAATGTTTCATAAAATTATACTGAATATTTCTAAATATTTTTGAATAAATTGTTAGAATTAAAAAAATAAAGGAAAAATTCATTTACTTTTTAATTAGATTATTTAATAGTGCTTCACAACCGAGATAAATATCATCAAAAGTTGCACCAAAGTCATTTGTATACCAAGGATCTCTAATGTCTCTATTAATATTGACGTAAGAGAATAATAGAGAAACTTTGGGGTACTCACATTTTTCAATTATACTCTTTAAGTTTTTTATATTA
>CAZJGS010000108.1:0-8616 GCA_964545735.1 uncultured Spirochaetaceae bacterium | reverse complement strand
AAAATTTATTAAAAACAATTGAGGAACATGATTTATGTTACTCTTAGCTTCTAACCCTTCGCCGAAAGTAATTGAAGAAATAAATAGATCAAATTTATCAAGAATTAATAATATGGCTATTGTAATAATGATAGGTGAAGTTTTTATGTTGATTCTTTCTTTTGTTTTTAATACATCTAACATGTATAAGTATTTTTACATGTTTTTGTTTATTGTTGCAGTTATTACTTATCAATTATCAAGAGATAAATATAGACAAAAAATGAGTTCTAATAAATTATTACTTTATTTTATCTCTTATATGTTTTCATTTTGGGGTATAGCAATAGCCCTTATTGATTATCATAGTGGTATAGCCGCTTTTGTTTATTTGATAAATATAAGTATAATTATTAGTTTTTTAGTTTATAGTCCAAAAGAGATTTTGCTTTATAATTTAATTAATATGATTGTGTTCTTTCTCATCTTTTATTTATATGGATCTTTAGATTTTGCTTTAGTAGTTAATGTTTTAACTTTTCACTGCATGCTTTTTCTCATTGGGATTGATAGATATCGTTATGTCTCTCAAAACATAGTAGTAAAATCAAATTTATTTGAAGCAAACCAAGAGTTGAGAATCTTATCAACAATAGATCAGTTGAGTGGCTGTAAAAATAGACGAGGTTTTTTATATGAATTTGAAAAATATAAGGGCCAAGTAGTTTTTGCTCTTTTAACAGATATAGATAATTTTAAAAACATCAATGATCAATATGGTCATGATATTGGAGATTTATTTATTATTAACTTTGCTAAAATATTACAGTCAAACTTTGGAGTCAATAATGTCTTTAGAATTGGTGGAGATGAATTTTTTATAATAAGCAACAGTGATCCTTTAGATGTTTGTTTGAAGAAGTTTAAAACCTCTTGTAAAGAAGTAGGTGATATTTCTTTTGTTGCTGGTTCTGATTTAAAAATGACCGCATCTTCAGGCTATACTTATAAAGTCCTGGATGAAGATTCTGATTATCTAAGTATATATAAGTTGTTAGATGTTGCCTTGTACAAGGCTAAACATGCTGGTAAAAATAAAATAATGAAAGCTCTCGAATAAGTAATTATTATGCTATTAGTTGATATAAATAAGTCATAAATTCAAGGCTTATTTTTTTTAATATTTGTTTTGATTTTTATTTAATCTACGAGCTTGTGTATAGTAAATCCACTATTTATTTGTCTAAAGCTTGTATAATGGCCTTCTATAAGTAGGTAATTAAAAGGATTTTTTATAAAAAAATAAAAAGCCTCATTTGCACAGAGTTTGTCTAAACAGCAAATAAAGCCCTAATTTAAACATTTATCGCTGTATTAATGTGAAAACGGGTTTTTAAATATCTTATTAGGAATAAACTCAATCTTTTGTAAAAATTTGTGGATGGAACAAGATGAAGACAAAAATGGGAAAATAATTTGGAAAAGTAGCCCTATAGCCCAGTATTGAGGGTTTACGAACTATTTAGATTACTCCATTACTTTATCCCTTCCTATGATCATTTACCAACTCTGTGCAAATGATGGCTCATTATTTTCATAATTGCATTAAGTATTGCAAACTAGATAGTCTAATTTAGTAGTACAAAATGTTTTTTATACAGATTCAGGTTGATATTTATAAAAACATTGTCAAATAAACAGGTAAATATATAATATTGCCTTGTATATTTAAATCTTTCGTAGATATTAAAATTTTTTCATTAATTCTTTTGGAATACTTTTCTGAGAAAATATCTAAAGACTTATGGGTTTTATAACCTGAAGATTTTACTTCTACAGGACATATTTTATCTCCTTTAGCTATTAAAAAATCTACCTCATAAATCCTTTTTTGTTTTTTATCATAGAATGTATGGTAATATAGTTTATTCCCTTTTGCTGTAAGAATTTGTGCTACTACATTTTCATATAAAATACCTAAATTGACCGGCAATTTATTATTCAATAATTTTGTATAAATTATATTATCTGTAAAATCTTTATCTTTGAAGATAAGTGTAACAAGCAATCCTGTATCTGCTAAATAAAGCCTAAATTTATCTTTATTGTACATATTTGATAGGCCTATATTGGGATCTGTAACATTATAGGACGGTAGTACTGTCTTTGATGATTGAAGTTCTGATATTTCTTCTGATATGGTTTCTTTTCTGTCATTGGGCAAAACACTTGATATTTGATAGCTAGCAGAATGCTTGTTTAATTCAGATGGAATAGCATCATATAATGATGAAATTTTTCCTTTTGGATCTATTTTATAAAAGTCATCTTCATACAGATTGATGATATCCCTTTTTACTTGATCTACAATTTCAAAATTATTACTTTCCACATAGGCTTTGATTGCTTGTGGCATTCCGCCAACCAACATGTATAGCCTGAATTTTCGCATCATATTTCTGTTTTGTGCATCACCTATAGATATTTTTTCCTCATACATTTTCTTTAACAATTTTGATGTATCTGTATCACCTGTAGCCCACAAAAATTCTTCAAAATCCATAGGATGCATTTGAATCTTTCTTTCTTCACTTGGAATTAATATATCTTTCACATTTTTTCTTATAGAAATTAGAGAACCTGTTTCTATATAATCATATCTGCCATCTGCCACTAAAAGTTTAATAGCCTGTCTTGCAAGAGGATTAAATTGGACCTCGTCAAATATTATTACTGACTTTCTTTCAACTAAATTTACTCCATATTGAAGTTGTAATTGTAAAAAAAAGTAATTTAAATCGGATAAATCTTTATATAAATTTTGAATACTAGCTGAGGCATATGCAAAATCAATCATAATATAACTTGTGTACTCATTTTCAGCAAAATTTTGAACAATCGTCGATTTTCCAACTCGTCTTGACCCTTCAATTAAAAGAGCTGTTTCTCCCTTAGATTCTTTTTTCCACTTTAATAATTTATGATAAATTTTTCTTTCAAACATAAACAACCCCATTTTTCTTTTTTCATATTCTACAGTTACCACAAATACGCACTTTTTATATTAACAATATACCACAAATACGCACTTTTTAAAACTGTTATTTTCTAATACTTCAGAATTATCATTAATTAGAGGCATCATAATATTTTATAGAACCATCATTTGCACAGAGTTGGTAAATGATCATAGGAAGGGATAAAGTAATGGAGCAATCTAAATAGTTCCTAAACCCTCAATACTGGGCTATAGGGATACTTTTCCAAATTATTTTCCCATTTTTGTCTTCATCTTGTTCCATACACAAATTTTTACAAAAGATTGAGTTTATTCATAATAAGGGTTTTAAAAACCCGTTTTCACATTAATACAGCGATAAATGTTTAAATTAGGGCTTTATTTGCTGTTTAGACCAACTCTGTACAAATGAGGGTTTAAAAATAATATTTTCAAATAGGGCAAAAAGTGAAGAATGATTGAATTCTATATTTTTATTAGTAATTCAAAACGGATTTAATCAAAAAAAAAAGGGTTTCAATAACTTTTATTTATCTTCAATTCAATATTTACAAAATTGCAAATATAAATGGTTTTAAAATTTTGATTATAGGGTTGAATGTTTGTTTCTAAAGATAACCAGTTTCTAGTGAGATGAGATTGTTACATCCAATTGTTAAGAGGCTTGTTAGTCTAGATAAAATTTTAAATTGTACAAAATCCCTTAGTCATAAAATCTAGATTAGGAATTAAAAATTCAATAATTCACACCAACATCTCAAACTAACAAGCCCCATTGCAGTAATCTACAATGAGGCTTGTATTATAAGTCTTAAGTCAAATAGACTTAAATCTTTATATAATTTATTTGTTTATTGAAAGTAGGTCAATTCTGAAAATCAATAATGAATTAGGAGCAATATTTTGATTTCCTTCCTCTCCATAACCTAATTGTGGTGGAATCCAAGCAATTATTGATTGGCCAACACTCATTTGCATAACAGCTTCTCTAAAGCCCGCAATAACCTGAGTTAATTTAAATGTTGCTGGTGTTCCTCTTTGGAAAGAACTGTCGATTATATTACCATTTAAAAGTGAAAGTTCATAATTGATTGTAACTTCTTCTTCAGCTAAAGGAGATCCAGAGCCATCGCCTTCAGTTACAACTCTATATTGAATACCTGATTCTAGACTAGTAACACCCTTTTGAGTAGCATTAGCAGCTAAGAAAGTTTGAGTTTGATTTGAATTCTCTTCTTTTAAAGCTGTTATTGCGACTTCTTGTTTTTGTGTGAAATCTTTTTCAAAATCTCGCATAGCACTTTCCATTTGGTATTGTGACATTTGAGAATCTCTTTGGTAGGCAGCATCTAAGATACCTGTTGTAAAGTAATATTCATCAACAGGAATACCTGATGTTACAAATTGTGCTGCAATTAAATAACCATAAGCATAAGCAAATTGATTGTCTAAAATAGTTGGTAATCCTAAAGCTTTAATTTGATCTAAAGTAGATTCAGGTCCATTTTCCATTTTTTTAGGAATTTCTGCATTTTGGAAGGTTTCTTGATAAGCTTCAACAAATGTTTGTAGTTCAGCTAATGTAAAGAAATCTTCAGTTTCAAGAGAAATTACATCTAGTACACCACGAGTTAGATAATTTGCATTAAGGAATAAACCTTGCTCATTAAAACTTTGCATTAAAGAATAACCATAAGTATAGTTAAATCCATGTTCTAATACATTGTCAAAACCATAATCATCGTCTGGTGTTTCAATTTCGGCTTCAGCAGGAATAAAGAAAATTGCTCCTGAAGTTATATAAGGGGTAATATATCTAATATTATCACTCAAGATTAATTCTGCATTTTTATCAATATTGTTAAAACTTACATAATCGCCGATTCGATATGAATCAAGATTGTAGATAGTATCTACATCATTTTTGTCGATATAAACTGCTAACTCTTCATTTTCAGTTAAAACTTGAAAAATGTAAATATTTGAATTAACATCAATATTTTGAATCATTGCTAATGTTGCTGAAGCCTTTACTTCGTTTGTACCAGATGCAAATACACTTGGGGCAACAAATACGCTAATAGCACAAAGTGCCATAATTAAAGATAATTTTTTAATTTTCATAAGTCTGTAATCTTCCTTATTTTGTTTTTATAACATTTAGATTGTAATAACTTTAGGCTATGAGAGCAATTTAGTCAAATGTAAAGTTAAGTTTTTTGATAATGTATTAAAGCGATAAAATTATTAAATTATTACAAGGCATGGTTTTAAATTATAGAATATAAAATGTGTAGAAATATGGTTTATTTTATATAGAGAGTTTAAAGCTATTTAATATAATAAAGTTATAATATCTTTTATTTTTTTTGTATGTTAAAATAGGGTATTAGGAGGCTTTATGAAAGTTAAATTACCTTATTTATTACAACCTTATAATATTTGCCACTTTGTTGATTCAACTTTTTATATTGGGAATAGAAAACTCTTTCCAAAAGAAAAAAGCTTTGTAACATGTACCAACTGCCAACAGATAGGTGATTGCTTAAAGATGATGATAACTCAAGGTGGAGGCCCCTTACAGGTGGCTCTAACATCTTTTAGATATATTGCTAATGAAATGGATAGATATTCTATACCTTTTACTTATAAAAGCTTAGAAACTGAAATTTTATATATTGTAAATGCAAGAGTTACAAATACCACTATGAAAAGATGTGTAAATGATATTTTAAATACTGTAAAACCTAGATTTTTAGATTCTTTGTTCACTCCAACAGATTTACTTATTTTAATTAATATTTTAGTAGATAAAATAGAAAATGACTTTGATGAAACTTATTATAGGATGGGGAAATTGGGATCCACTTTAATAAAAGACAAAGATACTATATTAACCACTTGTTTTGCAGAACATACCCTGCTTTTATCCCTCTATTTTGCACAAAAAGAGGGTAAAGATATAAGAGTATTGGTAAATGAAACAAGACCATATTTTCAAGGAACCAGATTAACTGCTCCTTCTTTGAAAGAATTAAACATTGATGTAAAGATAATTAGTGATGCGATGGGATCTTTTTTCATGGAAAAAAAACAAATACAACACTATATGAGTGCGGCTGATTTAGTTTGCATGGATGGAACAGTGGTAAATAAAATTGGTACCAATCAAAATGCAATTTGTGCTAACTATTATAATATTCCTTATACAGCCTTTTCTATAGCTCCTGATTTAGCAAAAGAGAGTTATGAAGATATAAGGATGGAATATAGATCCCCAAGTGAATTATTAGTTTATAATGAAGAATATATAGGAGATTCAACTATTGGAGCCTTATATCCGGCATTTGATATTATTGATCCAAAGTTAGTAACCAATATTGTAACTAATAAAGGAATACTAAAACCCAGTCAAATTAGAGGAGTTTTCAAATGAGAGCAATTATAGGTGGAACAGGAATAGATGAATTGTTTCCAAATTCAAAGGTTTATGAAATTGATACACAGTATGGCAAAGCCCATTACATCAAAGAGCACAATACAATAATTATACTTCGCCATGGAGTAAATCATTCGATACCTCCTCATTTGATAAATTATTTAGCAAATATAGATGCTCTTCGATTATTAGATGTTGATAAATGTATTGGTATATATACTGTGGGATCAATAAGCAATAAATTACCTCCAGGTTCTGTTACAGTTATTGATGATTTTATTGATTTTACTGGGGGTAAAAGGAAATCTACTTTTTCAACTAGCGATAATGTTTTTCATCTAGAAATGACAGATCTTTTTGATTTAGATTTAAAAGTTAAGTTAAGAAAAGAAGCCTCACTCTGTACTTTCCCCTTAGGAGATGGGGGTGTCTATATTTGTACAAATGGACCTAGATTAGAAAGCCCTGCTGAAATAAGAATGTTTGATCACTTTGGTGCTGATTTTGTTGGAATGACAGGATGCCCAGAATTTGAACTCTTAAATGAAGCTAAGATAAAATTTGTTGCTTTAGCCTATAGTATAAATTGGGCTAGTGGTGTAAATCATGATAAAGTTACGTTTTTACACCATCAATCCAGAGCTAAAATAGCACAAGCAATAATCTCCTTTAGTATTAAATCGTATGAAGCAAAAGATTAATCTTCAATCAATCTACATAATTCTTCATCTAATTATTATAGAAATTTATATTTAATGATGTATTATAATAATAAGACTATTTTTTAAAGAAGGTGAAGTATTATGAAAAAAGCATCGGTAGTAAGTTTAGTGTTTAGCTGTATTTTATTTGTTCTAGGAGTTGCTCTTATAATAGCAAGTTTTAGACAGGCACTAACACCTGTAAGTATTCAGCATTATGCAGAAGGCTTTACAATGAGATTGAGCATTAATAATTTAAGTTTGGCAATTACATCTATTTCCCTTATGTTTTTAATTTTAGGTTGTTCTTTGTTTATGAGTTCTATTATATTACTCGCTCTTTCAAGTTACTTTTTGATATCGAGTAAAAAAGAAAGTTTGAGTCTAAAAAAAGAAAAATCGGAAACTAAGCAAGAAAATATCACAAAAGAAAAAATGATTGAAGACTCTGTTAAAGCTGAAGAAAAACTGAAATAAATTTAAATCTAATTAATATATAGTAAGCCGCTTGGGAGTAATTTCTGAGTGGTTTTCTAATTTATGAAACTAGAAACATTTAACTCAAAAATGAAAAAAAATAGACTCCTAAATATAGGAATCTAAAGTTAAAATTACGCCAAATAGGAGTCGAACCTATGACCTACTGCTTAGAAGGCAGTTGCTCTATCCAGCTGAGCTATTGGCGCAAACATATCAATTTTTCAAACTGTTTCTCACATGTTTAAACTTCATGACAAGAGAGAAATTACCATATTTCAAAATAAGTGTCAATAAGATATTTTTAATTAATTAAAACCAAAAACATATAAAATAGCATCATAATAGCAATTTTTCAAATTTAACTATAATGATGTTCTAAAAAAATTGAATCTTCTTTATTTGCTGGAGTATTAATGATTAGAAATTTACCGTTATCAATAAAATGACCTAAAGCCATTTCTTCACTGAAATTATAAACTTTACCATACAAAATGTTATCTTTAATTGTATAATCCATTACAAAACTTTCTCCAAAGCTAACATCTTGAATAATTAATTTATTATCATTAATAGTGTAATTGAGTTCTCCCAATAAGGTTTCTTTTAGAATCTTATCCTTGTTTATACTTTTTACTATTAACTCAAATTCTTGTTTATAATTTGAGTTGCCAATTTCAATTTCTCGTTTTTTCAGCAAATCTTTAACATACCTTTCAATAGTATTGTTTGATATTGAGTAGGATCCATAAAATTTGTTGTTAACATCCACATTAGAAATAATTAATGGATTAGCACGTGTATTATTTTGTGAGGGAATTTGATTGTTAGCAAAATTTAGAGTTGTCGCTGCCATAATGCTAGTAGTAAAAATAAAGGTAATAAATCCTTTAATAATTTTTGATTTCATTTTTATCTCCTAAAGGCCACAAATCAAAATATTTTTATTGATTAACATAGTCAATATAAAATTGATGATTTAAGTGTATTAATATATAATA
>CAZJGS010000107.1:0-8633 GCA_964545735.1 uncultured Spirochaetaceae bacterium | reverse complement strand
AAATTTATTGCTTTTGATACTTCCCAAGAAATAAAAGATGCCTTGGAAGCACATACTATTGATTTAGCTACTTTTGGAATGAGTTCCCTTGATGATTACTACCAAATATTAGATAGATTTAATGCTTTACCAACCTTCTATATAACCAGAGAAGGTTAATCTAGAATTATAAATGATGCCTTATCATCTTTATTTAACAACTCTCATCATGTCTACTCTTCCCTTTATTATAAAATTTATCCTAGATCTATTACTACTGAGTTTACTAGAGAGGAACTTGATTATATAAGTGAAAATAAACAATTAAAAGTTTCTATTTATTTAGAGCAAAATGTTTTTTCAGCTGTGGATGAGATGAAACTGGGAATATAGTTGGAATTTTCCCGAATATTATCAAAGAAATTAATAATATCTCTGGCTTAAATTTAAAATCAAATTAGGTTAATTCTTCTATTATAGAACTTATCAAAAACCAGGAAACAGAGGTCGTTATTGGATTTGATTGTTTAAATGAAATTAATGAAAATCCTGAATATATTTTTTGCGATTCTGTCACCAAACTTCCAATGGAATTAATAGTAAGACGCTCAACATTTTTTGATAAAAATGCTCCTAATAAGATTGTATTAAAAAAAGAGAGTTGCCCCATTTATAAATTTATAAAAAAAACTTATCCAAATTGGGAAATAATATTTGAATCGGATTTAGATACAAGATATCAATTATTGTTAAAAGAAAAAGTTGATTGTATAATTGATTCAAGTTACAGTTTTAATTATTTAAGTGCTAAAGCTGAATACCCAAAATTAACTTATTATCCTGTAACATTATATTATGGTGATATAAATATTGTTTTAAAAACTGAGCAAGGAAGAGTATTAGCTCAAATTATTAACAAATCAATTACTCAACTTAAAAAAAATAATTTAAATAATATCGTTGAAAAGAATATTTCAAAAATTTTATACACCCCCAGTTTTGTTGATTTGTTTGTAGCCCACAGGATAGAATATTTAGGGGTATTGTTTGTAGCTTTAATTTTCTTTTCAATAATTTATGTAATGGCTAGCAATCGACGAAGACAAGAATTAGAAAAAATAAATAATAATTTAATAATAGCTGAAAGTAAAGCTATTGAAGCTAATAATGCAAAAGGTATATTCCTAGCTAGAATGAGTCATGATATGAGAACGCCTTTAGGGGCTGTAATCGCTTTAGCTTCCTTTGGAATAAATGAATCAGAATCCGATAATATTAAATCTTATTTTGATGATATAGAAGGGTCTGCTAAATATTTGTTAAGCTTAATAGATGATATTTTAGATAGTCAAAAACTTCAAAATGATAATTTTGATTTTAAATATTCAGTTTTATATATTTGCAATACTGTAAACCGGGTAAAAACTGTTATTGAGACTAAAGCAAAAGAAAAAAATATTAAACTTATTATCACGAATAAATATGATAATTTAGAAACATACTTTTTAGGTGATGAAAAGAGGGTTTCTCAAATTTTTATAAATATATTAAGTAATGCAATTAAATACACCCACGAAAATGGAATTATACATTGGGATCTTAGTTTTAAAAAAATTGATAAAAATAAAATTATGTTTTTTTCTCAAATACGAGATACAGGTGTAGGTATGAGTAGTAATTTTATAAAAAATCATTTATTTAAGCCTTTTACAAAAGAGGAAAATTCTTTAAGTAAAGCAGAAGGTGGTTCTGGTTTGGGTTTAAATATTTGTAAAAAATTAATCACTCAGATGAATGGATCAATTGAGTGCAAAAGCACAATAAACCAAGGGACAACCTTTTCAATTGAAATTCCCTTTGAAATTGCATCCAAAGAAGATATAAAGAATTTTGAGAAAGTAGAAACTTGTTTAAATACAGAGCAAGGTGATAATGTTTTAAGGGGAATAAGAGTTTTAGTATGTGATGATACTGAAATAAATATTAAAATAGCAAAGAAGATTTTAGAGAAAAAACAAGTATTAGTTGAAATCGCTAAAAACGGACAAGAAGCTGTAAAAAAAGTACAAGAAAGCACTTTTGATGCTGTATTGATGGATATTAGAATGCCCATACTTGATGGGTTAGAAGCAACAAAAATAATTAGAGAATTTAATAAAAACATACCCATTATAGCATTTAGTGCAAATGCTTATGCTGATGATATTAAGCAATCTCTAGATGTAGGGATGAATGCACATTTAGCTAAGCCAATTGATACGCAGAAGTTGTTTAGCACCTTGGAAAAATTAATTTTTAAAAAAATTGAACTGAAGTAAAATAAATATTAAATTTAGCTTTTAGGGACTTTTTATTGACTACTTTTTTATATATTTGAGTAGTATTCTTTTAGGTGTTGTTTCATTATTTTAACAATTTTCTTTTTATCATTTTCGTCCCATTGATTGAAAAGTTTATGATTAATTGCAATTTTATTTAAATCTTTATTGTATTCTAAAAATCTTTTTCGCTCAAATTTTTCAAACGGGTTTCTAAGGATACTTGTTTTAACTTTTGATTTATCATTTAAATAATTCTTATCATAAATGCATCCTTTCTTGTCCACTTTTAAATTATTCTTTATTCTAGTCAAATAAAAATCTCTATAAAAATCAATTAATTCATCTAATTTTATTTGCCCAATACAATCTGCTAATTTTATTGAACCCAATAAAAATATCATCTTATAAGAAAATGTATAATTTTTTTCTTCTAAAAAGTTAAAAAAATCTTCTTTTAATGTATCATCATTATGAAGTGGCAAACCTCTCTCTATTCTAATTTTTTCTACGCTTTCTTCATTAAAATATAACAGAGTGTTATTCCCTAGTGTTAATATTTTATCCTCTTTTATGTTGTATTTTGTAATCCATTTTTTAAAAGTATTTGTTCCAATAAATAATTTTCTTGCAACAGCCTCAATATTTAATAGTCCCTCAATCTCTTTATCTAGAGTATTAATATTTATTGGAACTACATTTTTAACTTTTTCATAAATACCATTTACACAAATCATAGTTTGATATGGATAGCTTTGCTCATTAACATAACCCCATTGCACATAATTGGGATTATTGAATATTGCATTAGTTGAATAGGGATTAAAGGAGTAAGAGAAATTATCCACAACATCGATTATATAGACTTCTTTTTTGTTTGGTGTTTTTCTAAGGCCGCGTCCAAGTTGCTGCATATATAGTACTTTTGATAAAGTTGGTCTTGCCATTACTAATACTTTTAACTCAGGTTCATCCCAGCCTTCATTTAGAAGATCACATACACAAAGAAATTGAATTTTTTTGTTGTGGAAATCAGCTAAGATTTTTTCAGCTTTTTTCCCATCTTTGGAGCTGATAGCTTTAGCATTAAAATTAAATTTAGCACTGAGAATCTTTGCCATTTCTTTTGCATGATCGATTGAGACACAAAACACTACTCCTAAAGACCCATCATTAAAATATTGTTGTAATAATTCCCCTATCAATTCATTTCTTGAGTTTACACGAATAGATTTTTCTAAATCCCCATTATTGTATTCTCTATTGTTATACCTAACTCGACTTAAATCTAAATTTGTTTCTATTCTGTATGCTCTTGCTTTTGCAATAATATCCTTTTTCATAGCTTCTTCTAGGCTAAGGTCTGTTGAATAGTTTCCAAAAACATCTTCTAATCTTTTATTATCTAATCTTTGAGTTGTAGCTGTTAGACCAACTAGTAATTTTGGTTTAAAGTGGCTGAGTGCATTTTTTGTACAATTTGCTACAGCATGATGGGCCTCATCAATTATTATATAATCAAAATAGGAGTTAGGGGTTTCTCTGCTCAGTTTTGTTAACAGATGATATGTTCCTACACAAATATCGTAATGAAATAAATTATTGTAACCTAGAGTTTTAATCCAATTATTTTTAATTGCTAAGGTAGGTGCAAATATCCCAACTTTTGCTTTAGGGTTTTTTGATAAATATTTACTCAAATCTTCAATTATAATTTGTGTTTTACCTGAGGCAGTAGGTAGAACTATTAACATAGCGCTATTATCTTTGATGTGTAAATTCTCTAACTCTTTTATAGCGCCTTCTTGATGATCATAAAGAGTGAAATTACGATTTGCTAATAAGGTTTTTTGTTTTAATTGCGAGATATCACCAACTATTTCTTTGATCAACAAGCTGAGGTTATAGCTAGTATTTGTACACTGGTCATAAGAGAATCTATAAATATCAATACCAGCTTTATTACAAAGATTCTGTTTTTCAAGTTGTTTGGTATATTGAATTAATCCAACGTGTTGCGGATGATGGTAGTTAACACCATTGAGTTCAAAACCAATCAATCTACCATTTGTTAATTTGACTATGTAGTCTATAAAATATGTTGATCCTTTTATAGAAAGGATTGGATAATCTTTATGTAAAAAAGATAGGGTTAAAGGACCATACGAAATAGAAAAGGCGTCTTCAAATAGTGCTTCTAAATATGAGTTGTCCCCAGCTCTATTCATTTTAGAAGTACCATAGCTTTGGAATTGGTCTATATCTCCATAAATAAGAGCTTCAATTTCTTTAATTGGTGTTGTGTTTAAAAAGCGATAAAATGGAATTTTATATTTTTTTGTTATATTATTTTGTGTAGAGGTGTAATAAGAATAATCATAAAAAGTCTTTCCATCAAAATCACAAATATTGTTGTCGATAATTAAAACAGCGTCTTTATTTTTGTAGAATTGACTATTTATTTCTGATGTAAATTGAATAGTTTTAAGCAGGTTAAAATTATATTTTGAAGTGAATTGGTCTATCTTTTTTGGAGTATTATATTTAACCATTTTTCATTTCCCCTACCAGCTCTAATATCTTTGGTTTCTTTTTGTTCAATCAAGGTAAAGTATTTTGTAACTGAATCAATACTCAATAATTTATCAAAGGTTAAATCGGTAAAATATCTATTATTTCTATAGCCTTCAAAAGTTCCAAGTTTAAAGGAAACATATAAAATCCCATTGGCTTTTAATGCTATATAAAGTTTCTCAAAAATTGAATTTAATTCTTTATAAGGGATATGTAGAAGACTTGAGCAAGCCCAAATCCCATCATATTTATTCTTAGTATTGAAATCTTCAAATAAAACCTTTTTAACAACTATATTGCAATATTCGCTGGCAATTTTACACATTGAAATAGAGCCATCAATAGCATCTACTTGAAAGTTTTTATCTAAAAAATATTTGATATCTCTTCCTGCCCCACATCCAAAATCTAAAATTAAAGAGTTAGGCTTTAAGTAACTAAGAAATAAATCTTGTATTTTAGCAAAAGAGAGGTTTTGTGTAGAGTTTTTAAATAATTCTTTATTTTTTTCATAATAGAGTAAAGTTTTCATATCCATATTGTAATCAGAATACCATGAAGGTGCTTAGTTAACAATAAAAGTTTAAAACATATTTGATCCAAAGTTGACAAAACAAAATGGGTACAACCTCCAATTATTGTGTTACAATAATCAAAGATTGTTAGACGAGCTGTTGATAGAAATTATTTGGAGATATAGATGTTAACTAATGTTGGTAATATAAATATTTGCGTTATTTTTTGCCTTAGATGCAGAGAGCTTTTAATCGACAATTCATTTGTAAAATTATTATATTATGAGGATTTATCTCAACTAAATAAACAATCAGAAAATCAAATAAAATCAAATAAATATAAACATATAAAATTAAATAATAAACATAATTTAGTGGGAGCAATCTTGCTAAATTTATTTTTTTTACGAGCGTATAATTTCGTATTGGGGAGGATAGTTTGGAAGTAAAAAAAATCGCTGTAGCTGGAACCTTAGAGTCTAGTGATATTTTAATCACTGTTGAAAATGAGGATAGGGGTGGAATTCATATTCATTTGGAAAGTCCAGTAAAAAAACAATTTGGAGATCAAATAAAAAAAGTAATAAGAGATACTGCAACTTATGTAGGTGTTGAAAATGCTAAAATTACTGCAATAGATAAAGGTTCACTTGATTGTGTGATCAAGGCTAGAACTTCGACTGCATTGCATAGAGCCTGCGAGTCTTTTGACTTTAAATGGGAGACAAAGTAATGGGAGACAGATTACGCCGTACAATGATGTTTGTTCCTGGTAATAATCCTGGTATGGTAAAAGATGCCTATATATATAAATGTGACAGTATTATGTTTGATTTAGAAGATTCTGTTCTATTATCAGAAAAAGATGCCGCTAGATATTTACTTTACAATTCTTTAAGAGCAATCGACTATGGGGATAAAGAATTAGTAGTTAGAATCAATAATCCTAGAAGTGAATGTGGAATTATGGATATAAGGGCGATGGTCGCCTCAAAGATTGATGTTATTAGATTACCTAAAACTGAAAATGTTGAGGATGTTTTAATTTGTGAAGCAGAAATAGCCAAAGCAGAAGATGAATTTAACATTGAAAAAGGTAGCGTTAAAATGATGGCAGCAGTTGAAAGTGCTGAAGGCGTTTTAAATGCAAGAGATATTGCCAAAGCTTCAAAAAGACTTGTTGCCATAGCTCTTGGAGCTGAGGATTATGTTACTGATTTAAAAACGACAAGATACGATGATGGAGTTGAATTAATGTTTGCAAGATCTATGATTTTGCACGCTGCAAGAGCTGCTAAAATTGATGCTCTAGATACTGTTTATTCAAATTTGAATAATGAAGAAGGTTTTAGAGACGAAGTTCTATTGATAAAAAAACTTGGATTTGATGGTAAATCAATTATTAATCCTCGACAAATTGATCCAATAATTGAAATTTTTACTCCTACAAAGGGAGAAATTGAAAAAGCTTTAGAGGTAATGGATGCAATTGCAGAGGCAGCGGCAAAGAAGAGTGGAGTTATTTCTTTAAATGGTAAAATGATTGATAGGCCTATTGTTTTGCGTGCTCAAAGAACCATTCAGCTAGCTAAAGCTTCACGAGTATTATTCTAGGAGGAATGAATGCATAATAAGGATATAAATAAACTTCCTAAATTTGGGAAACTAGATGATTCTCATCCACTATTTACTAATGAGAGAGTTTATAAAGATATAAGATCTTGTAAAGAGCGAGAAGAGTTTGAATCCAAGGTGTTATATAGTATAGAAGAAGCTGTTGAAAAGTCTGATTTAAAAGACGGAATGACAATTTCTTTTCACCATCATTTTCGAGACGGAGACTTTGTTTTAAATAAAGTAATGGACGTGATTGCAAAAAAAGGTATTAAAAATTTAATCATAGCAGCTTCTTCCTTGCTATCAGTTCATGCTCCTCTTGTTGAACATCTGAAAAATGGTGTAGTCGCAAGAATAGAAACAAGTGGTATGAGAGGTGACTTAGCTGATTTCATTAGCAAAGGAATGTTAGATATACCTGTAGTATTTAGATCTCACGGTGGTAGAGCTTATGCAATAAAAAATGGAGATATAAAAATTGATGTTGCTTTTTTAGGAGCCCCTTCTTGTGATTCTTTTGGTAATGCTAATGGATATTCACGTGATCATGATAATGGTGTTATTTGCGGATCTCTTGGATATGCAAAAACAGATGCTCAATATGCAAATTGTGTTATTGTTTTAACTGATAATTTAGTGCCTTTTCCAAATGTTCCGGCTGGAATTTACCAAAGCGATGTTGATTATGTAGTAAAAATCGATGCTATTGGCGATCCTAAGGGCATTATGAGTGGTGCTACAAGATATACAAAAAATCCAAAAGATTTATTAATAGCAGAAACTACTGCTCAAGTAATTGAGGCAAGTGGAGTTTTTAAAGATGGACTTTCTTTTCAAATGGGTAGTGGTGGAGCGTCCCTTGCTACAGCAAGATTTTTAAGAGAAAAAATGATTCAAAAGAATATTCGTGCTAATTTTGCTCTTGGTGGTATAACAGGAGTTATTGTAAAACTTCATGAAGAGGGCTTAATAAAAAAAATACTTGATGTGCAATCATTTGATTTAGAAGCTGCTAAAAGTTTAAAGAATAACAGATTTCACCAACAAGTATCTGCTTATTATTATGCAAGCCCTAATAATCCAGGCTCTGCAGTTAATCAGCTGGATGTGGTAATTCTTTCAGCATTAGAGGTAGATATTAGTTTTAACGTTAATGTATTAACAGGCTCTGATGGAACAATTATAGGAGCTATTGGTGGTCATCAAGATACTGCAGCTGGCGCATCTGTTACTATAATTGTATGTCCTTTAACCAGAGGGAGAATTGCTAGTATTGTTGATCAAGTAAATACTATTGTTACTCCTGGAAAAGCAATAGATATTGTTGTAACAGACCAAGGTGTGGCTATTAATCCACACAGAAAAGACTTGATTGAAAGGTTATCAAAAACAGATATTTATTTGACTACAATAGAAGCTTTAAGAGATAAAGCTCTGAGTTTAGTTGGTAAAGCAAAAGCTATAGAATATACTGATAAAGTCGTAGGAATTGTCACTTACAGAGATGGATCAGTTATTGATTTAATTTATCAAGTTACAGATTCTATAGAAGACGATGATTAGATCTATATAGAGTTGTTATAATTTTGATAAAATACCTCCAAAGTAGGCAATTAATTGATTGTTTTTC
>CAZJGS010000106.1:0-8652 GCA_964545735.1 uncultured Spirochaetaceae bacterium | reverse complement strand
TGAAGTTGGCTATAATATCTAATTGTACGTCAATATATGTAAATGAATTCAGGTACAATACTAAGTTAAAAGTAATAATTACTAATATTAAATTAATAAACAGGTTTTGATAAAAATGCTTTGTATTTGCATTTTAATGGGGAATAAAGAATTATAATATTTAATAGCTTCGAGATAAAGAGTGTAAGATAATCCGTTTATTAATAATAAAATTTAATTAATTTTCAAGCATAAAATCTTTCTCAGATTGGTTATGTTTTTCATTTTGTAAATTCTTAGCACACACTAATACATCTGTACTAGGTATTACTTTATAAGCGTTTTCCTTTAAAATTTTCATAATAATAGTGTAGTTTGAAGAATCTAGTTTTTCAATATCATATACAAAAATAGTTTTATAATTATTTTTTAACTTATTTGCTGTATAAGCCCAAGCTTTTGCTGTTGAAATTTGTCTACTAATATTCTTATTTTCAAATATAAAATTTTTGAAGCCATACTTATTCACCATAAAATCATACTGTACATTTTCGTTAAATTTTCCAATAATTGATTTAGATGAATAATTAATATTATTCGATTTCATTAACATTTTCATAAATTTTAATTCTTTTTGACTACTTAAACGCTCATGTTTATTAAAATCAAATTTCATGTAAACTTTTTCAGTGTTATCAATGAATTCCCTGATATTAGTGATATTTGCTTCAATGATATTAGAAAATTGTAATTCATTTACATAGTAACTAATATATTCTTTTAAAGAAAATTTTTTATCATTATTAATATTGAATAGAGATTTTTCACATTCATTTTTCATGCCAGTTAAGTATTTTTTCATAAATTTAATATCTAATTCATCATCAAAACTTTGTAATCGGTTCCAATTATTCATAATATAAAAAATTGTTTCATCAGTATCCATATTTTGAAATAAAAGTCCTACATTAATATTTTCCTTTGTTAAAATTGATAGATAATAACTTAAGATTGAAAATTCTATTTTATACATAAGGCTTACCTCCAATTCTATAGTTTAATATTACTTCGCAAATATCATTTAAATGGGAAGCTCGATACAATAAATAGCATTTTAGTGCATCTAAGTTTTCTTGACTAACATACCAATCTTTTGGGATATCATTAATAATCTCATTTAACAGGTTACTAGTAATTAACTCTTGAAAGTTGTTTGCTACACTTTTTAATGTTTTAAAATTGATATCCTTATTGGTAAAAAAAAAGTCATAGCAACTATTATATTCCATAATAATCTTATCTCTAAAATCAGATTCCTCAATTCCATGTTTTAAACTAAACCTATCCCAAATAGTTTGAGTCTTAAACACATGAGTGTGATCAATAGCAAATAGCATCTTATCACCTTTACCAGTTGAAATCAATAAATTACCTTTGTTTCTGTCTTTATTATAAATTAAGTGATCAAATAAAATTATTTTTTCAAAGGAATCTTGATTTGAAATACAATCTATTATATTTTCATTCAATAATGCGACTTTACTTAGGTATTTAGAGTAAAAACAATAGCCAAAATTGTTTTTATCAATTGGGCTGTCAAGTTCCGTTTTATCATCGATTATTGCAACACCACTTTCAGGCATTAAAATATCAAGAACTTGTGCTAATTTATAAGAAAGTAATTCATTTACAACAGTTAATAGTCCTTGAATATTATTTTTTAGTTTAATGATAGCATTAAAAGGATTATTATCTCTGTCTATAATTGCTATTAATGGTTCTGTACAACCATGTCCAACAGGTTTGATTAGTTTATCATTAGATTGGAGGCGCCTAAAATCTATTGATTGGCTGCTATTTTTTTCAATCAGATAGATTTATTAAAGATGTGAAGAGGATTAAAAAAAATATGGGATTTAAAATTTAATAGGGAATACAATAAATATGAGCATTACCTGTTATTTTGATTATAAATTTATTGACAAATGCAACTGGAGACTTAGAAAGAGCAAGTAATGGTATAATAGTTAATATGATGCCTTCAGTAGGTGCTAGTTATAAATTTTAATTGAATTAGTTTTATTTAAAGAAAGGCAACAAATGTTTTATATTTGTTGCCTTTAATATTTGTTTTCAATATTTTCCTGAATTTCTCTGATTTTGTACATAGAAAATTTTAGAAGCAATTTAATCTATTAAACCAGCAGCTTTTTTTCTCTTTCTTAGTTCTCTATGAACAATAGTATCGATGTCTTTGTTGAGTAATTTATCATCAACAACTTTAAAAATATGGAATATTTTTTGTACTTTTAGAGGAAACGTATCCCAGTATCCTTGAGGAAAAGTTTTATTTTCTGGCTTAATATATTTGGTGCTCAGAATCTCATCCCTGAGAGAGTTGAAACTATAAATTCTATACAAAAGATACTCATCCATCTTTTGCCTTATCCTCATTTCTAATATTGTTGCAATAAAAACTAAGAAAATTTTACTTTCTAATTTTTCTTCAAGACTGTGTCTTGGTCTTCTCATTTTAGTTTTAAAAGCTTCATAATCTTTTTCAATATGATCACGATTCTTTGCATAGTATAAAACTTTTTCATGACCTATTCCCTTAGGACCTAAGAAGCCAAAATATCCACATCGTTCAAATCTTTCATCTTGAGTTATTATATTGCTCTTTATTGCTACAATAATTTCCTTTGTCTTTTTAGTGTCTGCAGTCTCTTTATTGCTCTCTGTTATTTCTATTGTTTTTGTTTCTATGATGAAATATTTAGAATAATAGTTGCTACCCTGAGCTAAAGAGGGATTGTCTCTTAATCTTTCTAAATCTTCACTAAACTTTTTAATTAAAGCTTTTTTTTCATTTGCTTGTTTGTCAAAATCAAAGAATAGATAAATTTCCATATCATATGAATTTTTACCACGGCCCCGTCTAGGGGCTTCAATATTGTAATCTTTAGACCAAATTTGTTTCTTAATGGCAGCACAGTAGTTATCTGTTTGAGTGATAACTCCAATAGACTCATGAATTGCCTTCGTATATATACTTGCTGTTAAGGGTAATCCTATTAAAAAAGTGAAATTAGAGCTTAAGAGCATTTTCATATTACTCTCTGCATAAAAACCTCTATCGAGAACAAGAACAACACCTTTCCTAAATTTTGAAGCTTTTAAATCTTTTATCGTAGTATCTATAACAATTTTATCTGAAGTATTGCCTGATAGCATTCTATAATACATAGGAATACCAGTGGATGCATTACAAATCATTAAAAGGTTAATTTGAGGAAGTGAATCACCTTCTTTATTTTTACCATATTTTGCTGATTCTAACATTGATGAATAGGTAGAAATGGAAGTAGTGTCGAGAGCATTTACTGCAATTTCTTCTACTTCTGTTTTAGCAGTGTATTTCTCTAGCTCGTTAAAAAAGCGCATTTTTGAGTTTAAATCTATTGCCTCCAAAGCTTTTGTTATTGCAGGTTCAGATACCGGAGTTATATTGGAACTCCAACAAACATCATTGAAGTGTTTTGGACTATATAAGGCTCTACTCGGATAAGTCATCATTGATTCAACAGAACTTAACATAATTTTCCAATCTAATGGATAAACTCTCTTGAGTGAATTCCATACTCCTGTATCTTTTGCTGCAGTTTCAAGTAAAGCTGTAAAACCATACATCTTTGTTTCATAGGTCTCTTTGCTTGCTTTACTATAGAGAGGAAGATAGGGTTCTTTCACTAAACCTGTTGCTAATTGTTCGTCTGCAGAAAAGCTCAGAAAGCTCTTATTGGGAAAAAATTCTTCCCTTTCGTCTATGCTTCCGATACTCACTTTTTCGACTTTTGGATACTTCTGTCCTCTTATGTATGTTGAGTGCCCCCAATATAAGTAGGTTTTACCAGTAGTTTTGTTGAAATGTTTGATAATTACGTTCTTCATAAGTGCCTCTATGTATAAAATTGTACATAGAAAATAATAATAAAACAACCCCTAAGGCTAGTATCTAATTCTTTTTACAACATAATTTTAATATTATTAATGATATTGAGGTTAAAACCTATGTACAAAATTATAGAAATTCAGGATATTTTAATTTCTATCTTTATTTAAAATTCTAGTTGATTTTATTTCACCCATATTTAAGCGTCTGATAATATAACCTTCTTTTAATGGTTTATCAGTTTTTAAATATTGAACTTTACCATGATCTATTTGATCAATTTCTTCAAAATCACTATTTAATAGTACAAAATCACTGTCTACAATATTTAATACATCTTTACCAATATATTCGATAGTTTGACCTTTTTTAACTTGAAAACGTACATCAAGAGCCCAAATACCAGGTTTAATTTCGTCATTAACAATACCAATAAATATATAGTTTCGCTCATATCCATCTGTAGTTGGTTCACTAATATCATCTTCATCAGTTGGGTCATAGAAAAAAGCAGTTGAATATTTTCTATGACTTATATTAAATAAATCTTTTCTATATTCCTTTAATAAAGGGTCTTTATCAATAGCTTTTCTGTAGGCACGAGTAGCAACTGCATTGTAATAAATACTTTTCATTCTGCCTTCAATTTTTAAACTATTAACACCGGCATCAATTAATTCATCTACATGATCAATCATGCATAAATCTTTACTGCTTAAAATAGTACTAAAACCATCTTCTTCGCTAATAGTATAGTATTCTCCTGGTCTCTCATATTCTTCAAGTGCAAGAGTTTCACTCTTTAAAACTTTCTCTAGTCCTTCATTAGCCATTAGTCTGTAATTCCATCTACAAGAGTGGGCACAGTCTCCTTGGTTAGCACTTCTAGAAGAAAAGTATGAAGATAATAAACATCTACCAGAATAAGCCATACACATAGCACCATGAACAAAGGTTTCAATTTCAATTTCAGGAGCTGCTTGCTTAATATTCTTTATATCAGCAATAGAAGCTTCTCGCCCTAAAATTATTCTTGAAAAACCTAAGCGGTGATATACTCGAGCAGCTGATGAGTTTATACAGCTAGCTTGAGTTGAAAGATGAACTTCCATATCAGGAAATTCATTTTTAATAATATCCATAGCACCAATATCGGTTACAATATAAGCATCAAAAGGCCAATCTTTTAATTCTTTTACTTGATTTCTTAAATCAGCTAATTGATCTTCATGAAAAATTATATTTAAAGCACAATATAGCTTTTTGTTATCATATTGATTTTTAATGTCTATTAATTGTTGTCTTTGATCTAAATCAATATTTTTTGCATTAGCTCGTAGTGAAAATTTAGGTAAGCCCATATAGGCTGCATCTGCACCAAATGCAAATGCAGTCTTCAGTTTTCTTAAATCACCTGCTGGGCTCAGTAGCTCAACCACGAAGGGCCTCCTTTATGGCTGTAGAAACGGCTTCACTAATAAGTTTAGCTTGATCTGTGCTATCTTTTTTATCAACAATTGGTCTAGTTGAAGTTTTATCATTAGGGAAAGCTATTTCGAGTACTTGAGAAACATCATCAACTAAATGGAAAGTAATACCTTTGGTAACCTTTTCATCAAGTTTATCCAAGTCTTTTTTATTTTGTTTTGGTATAATAATTTCTTTAATTTTATTTCTTTTAGCAGCTAATACTTTTTCTTTCAAACCACCGATTGGCATAACTTTACCCATTAAAGATAATTCACCAGTCATAGCTAGGTCGGCTTTAATAATTTGGTTAGTAATTAAGGAAAAAATAGCTGTCGTCATAGTAACCCCAGCACTAGGACCATCTTTTTTGATAGCACCTTCAGGTACATGGATATGAATATCACAATTTGTAAAATAATCACCACTTAGACGGTATTTGTCTGTATTACATTTTAAATAGGTATAAGCAATATTAATACTTTCTTTCATTACATCACCTAATTGACCTGTTAACTGTAATTTACCACTACCTTTAGCAGCTAGAGATTCTATTGCTAGAGAATCCCCGCCCATAGATGTCCAAGCAAGACCTACCGCCATTCCAGGTTTATTAGCTACAATAATATTATCACTTGTAAAATAAGGGATACCTAGATATTCAATAATATTATCGTCATTAACTTTAATAGGTAATTCACCATCTTTGGTTTCAACTATTTTCATAGCAAATTTTCTGTTTATTTTATTTAAATTCTTTTCAAAGTTTCTAACTCCAGCTTCTCTAGAATATTCTTCAGCAATTTTCTTTAAGATAGCAGGGGTGAAAACAATATCCTTTTTATTTAGTCCAATTTTCTTTAAAGATTTAGGAACAAGATATTTTTTCCCAATTTGAACTTTTTCATCAGCGGTATAACCACCAACTTCAATTAATTCCATCCTGTCTAATAGGGGACTTGGAATACCATTAATACTATTTGCAGTTGCAATAAATAATACGTTAGATAAATCAAAAGGTAAGTCCAAGTAATTATCTCTAAATGTATTATTTTGCTCAGGGTCTAGTACTTCTAAAAGTGCAGAGGCGGGATCTCCTTGAAAAGATTGGCCCATTTTATCAATTTCATCAATTAAGAAAATAGGGTTATTAGATTTACAAGTTTGCAAACCCTTAACAATTTTACCAGGAATAGCCCCAACATAAGTTCTTCTATGTCCTTTTATTTCACTTTCATCTTTCATTCCGCCAACGGAAAATCTAAAATACTTTTTATTAAGAGCTTTTGCAATGGAACTACCAATACTAGTCTTACCAACACCAGGAGCGCCAACAAAACAAATAATAGCACCTTTGTTATCTTCTTTTAGGGCTCTAACAGCCAAGTATTCTAAGATTCTATCTTTGACATCATTCATTCCGTAATGGTCTCTGTTTAGAACTTTTCTAGCTGCAGCAATTGAGATTTTTTTCTTAGCACTAGGTTTCCATGGAAGTTTTAAAATATTTTCAAGATAGTTTCTAGTTACATTGAAATCAGGTGCTATCATTTCGATACCTTTTAATTTTTCCAACTCATCAAGAACTTTTTCACCTACTTCTTCATTAAAATAAGGTTCAACTTCACTGATCTGTTTTTCTAATTTGGCAATCAAAGCTTTTTTAGGATCACTTGCCATTCCTAATTCCATTTGAATGGTTTTAAGTTCTTGTCTTAGAAAATAATCTCTTTGTTGTCTTTCAACTTTTTTGTTTACTTTAAAAAGAATACTTTTTTGGATTCTTGAAATTTCTTGCTCATTCTTAATATGAATAAGAAGTTTCTCAATTCTTTCTCTAATATCTAAACATTCTAATAATTCTTGTTGATCTTCACCAGATATTTCAAGATTAGAAATCAAGAAATCTGCTAATTTACTAGGCTCCTCAATATTTATCATATTAAGTTTTAGTTGTTCATTAAGCATAGGATCTTGATCAGCAAGTTTTTTTATTTCAGTAAAAAGTTGTCTTGCCCAAGGGATTAGTTCGGCTTTATTATAAACCTCATTATCTAAATATTCGACTTCAGCAATTAAATATTTACCACTGTCTAAGAAAGAGGTAACTGCAAAACGTTTCATTGTTGAAATAAAGACATGAACTCCGCCATCGGGGAGTTTAATTTGTTTTATAATTTTTGCTGCAGTACCCACTGTAAATAGAGATTGCTCATCATCTACAATGTCACTCGAATCATCTTTTGTTAATAGAAGGCCTATCATGCCCCCGTGTTTCATTGCTTTATTAATTACATCAATGTCCTGAACTTCAGTAAACATCAAATGTGTTAAAAGTCCTGGGAAAACAGGTACAGGTCCAACTGGTAATATAAATAGGTTAGAAGGAAGGTCTTTCTCTTCATTCATTAGATCTATATCTTTCATATTTCCTCCATAATTTATGTCGCTATAGTAAAAATAATCAAAAATTATCTATGAGGGTAGTGTTTTTTATTCTTTTTTTAACCATTTTACCCCTAAATAACATAAAGGAGTATCAATTATTGCAAATAGGACTTTAAAAATCCAATATGGGACAATTAATGAAACAATAAAAGCAGCATTAAATTTATCATTGATATGGTAAAAAGCAACAAACATAAAAATAGTTGTATCAAATAATTGGCTTATCATTGTTGAGACATTATTTCTAATCCAGAGATGTTTATCTTTGGTTATTTTTTTTACTAACGAGAATATAAAAACATCAATATTTTGACTTACTGTAAAACTAAGCAGTGACGCTAAAGTCATCCTAAGAGTAGAACCGAAAATATTGCTATATTCTGTGTTCAAATGATAACTAGAATGAGGTGGAATTGCAACACACAAAGCAACCATTAAGAAAAGGAAAATCAACATTATAATTGAGGTTCTTACAAAAAATAATGCTCGTTTTTTACCCTTTACTTCACCTATAATATCTGTAACTAAAAAGAGTATAGGTACAAAGAATATTCCAACTGATAACCTTACATTGAATAGAGATATAATTTTTGTTCCTATAGTATTTACTAGAACCATAGAGGTAATAAATAGGGCGAACAAAAATAGTTCTTTTTTATTTGATTCCATTATAATTTCCTTAAATAATTTTAAAAAAAATAGCATGAAACCCTTTAAATAACAATAGTATTTGTGAATGTGTCATCAAAACTTGTTTAAAGGAAGTGATAATGTAATGAAGTACCGGAAGGGAAACTGCAATTTAC
>CAZJGS010000105.1:1919-8690 GCA_964545735.1 uncultured Spirochaetaceae bacterium | reverse complement strand
CGATATATTATATCAAATTATGAGGCAAAAGTAAAATTAAATCTTCATTTAATTATTTTGGTAGATAGAATTACATTTCAATTTTAGATATTAAATCAGTCAGTATCTAAATTATAATCTGCTATTTTATCTAAGCAAGTAGCAAAACCTAGCCTATAATTTTATAGCTATAGCCTCACTATAATTCCCATAAGAACTCAAAATTCTATGTGCATGATGTGTGCAGGATATCTCGAAAAAGAAGTATTTTATCACACAACAATTAATAGAAGAGAATGTTTTACATCTCAGGTTTTGCAATATGGCAGTAGTAGTAATGTGTATCACTGAAGCGAACCATTGGGGGTTTTTGCTCTTCACATATCTTACCAACCTGCTTGTGACATCTTCCTGCAAAAGGACATCCCTTGGGTTTCTTTGCTGGATCTGGAAGCCCACCTTCTAAGTGAATCGGCTTCTTCTGCTTTGTAGGATCAACTTCTGGTACCGCAGAGAGCAAAGCTTCTGTATAAGGATGGAAAGGCTTACCCATAACCTCATCACGCTTTCCATACTCACAAATCTTTCCAGCATACATTACCATAATTGAATCACTTAGATAATTAATAACGTTCAAGTCATGAGAGATAAAGAGGTAAGTAATCTCACTATCATGCTGTAGATCATTGAGTAAGTTGAGTACCGAAGCTTGAACAGATACATCTAATGCACTGGTAGGTTCGTCACAGACTATCATCTTAGGAGAGATAGATAGTGCCCTAGCAATAGCAACACGCTGTTGCTCACCACCAGAGAGTTGGTTAGGTTTTTTTGTCAAATACTCTTTTCCAAGGTTAACCTTGTTTAATATAGAGATGATTGTATTTCTTCTCTCCTCTTTGGAGTCAATATGTAATAACTGCTTCATAGGTCGACCAATTATCTGTTCTACTGTGTGAGAGGGATTAAGGCTCTTTCCAGGATTCTGGAATATCAACTGAATATCCTTGAGGCTTTCAGGTGTCCGCTTTTTCCAACCTTGGGTTACATCCCTTCCATCAAAAAGCATTTTACCTTTACTCGGTTCGTGTAAGCCTGCTACCATATGCCCTGTAGTAGATTTACCACATCCTGACTCTCCAACAATCCCCAACACTGTTCCAATATCAACCGATACATTAATACCATTGACAGCATAAACTTTACGCCTATTTCCATACACTTTGTGCAGGTTTTCAAGTTCAAGAATATTCTGATTCTCTTTATCACTTTTGACTTTGGTGCGTACACTAGGTATGAGTTTCTTCGTAAAGATATCTTCAATATCATTTGAATAGGCACGATCACAGGCCGCACTATGCTCATCTTCTATAATTCTCATGCCATATTTTGCTTCACATGTATCGTTCTTAGCTTCACATCTATCGGCATAAGGGCATCCTTTTTCTATTTCACCACGACGCTGGACATAGCCTTTGATTGTATTAAGTTTTGCATTTTCTTTTACAACTCCACCACGAGGCATACAGTTAATAAGAGCACGAGTATAAGGATGAGAGGGATGCTCAAAGATTTTGGCTTTAGGTCCTCTCTCAACAACTTCCCCATTGTACATAACAATAATTTGCTCAGATACTTTGTTGATAACACCCATATCATGTGAAATATAAATGAGAGACATATTGAGTTGATCTTTGAGTTTTTTTATAGAATCTAGGATAACAGCTTCTGTAGTTACATCTAGAGCTGTCGTTGGCTCATCAAGAATCATTACATCAGGCTTACAAAGGATTGCCATAGCAATACAGATACGCTGTTGGATTCCTCCGCTAATCTGGTGAGGATAGCGTCGAACAGTTCCCTTAGGATCCCCTATATTCATCATCTCTAAAGCTTTGAGTGTAGCCTTTCGTGCCTTTTTTTTATTTAGTTTTTGGTGTATAATGCCTACTTCATCAAGTTGAAAACCAATGGAAAGTGCAGGATTAAGGCTGGTTGAGGGATTTTGGAATACCATAGCAATACGATTCCCTCGTATTTTCGTCATCTCTGCCTCGGTTTTTTCCATCAAATCATTACCATTGAAATTAAGTACACCGTCCATTTCCGCATTGGAGGCCAGGTATCGCATGATAGAAAAGGCCAAGGTGGATTTACCACAGCCTGATTCTCCAATAATACCAAGGGCTTCGTTTCTCTCGAGAGAAAGAGATACATTACGTACAGCAGAAAACTTACCGTCAAATGTTTTGAAATTTACATTTAAATTTTGAATATCTAGTATTTTATCGTTCATTAATTAGTACCTTACTGACAAAGTCAGAGAAAATCGATATTGCTATAACCAGAGACGCAATTGCAAGGGCTGGAAACAACACAGCCCAGGGTGCTTGAGATATAATGGGCTTATTTTCAATAACCATCATTCCCCAGTCTGGGGTAGGAGGTTGCAAACCAACTCCAAGGAACCCTAAGGAAGCAACCATCATGATTGAATAAGCAAATCTAGCTGTTGCCTCAACAATAATAGGTCCGGTGGTATTTGGAAGAATTTCAATAAACATAATGTAAAAATTACTCTCCCCCCTAATTCTTGCAGCAGATACATACTCCTGATTATTTTCAGTAAGCAAGACTCCACGTGATACCCTAGCAGTAGCTGGAATGAAAGCAATTGATACAATCATTGTTAAGCTGAAAATGGTAGAGTCTCCTAAAATCCCTAGTACTACCATAGAGAGTACTAATGGAGGTATAGCCATTAGGATGTCCATTGTTCTTAGGAATGCTGAATCTAATCGTCCTCCAAAGTATCCTGCAGAAAATCCTAAAATTATTCCTAAGAATGAAGAAACTATAGAGGTCATAAGAGCTACTGTCAGTATTGATCTACTGCCATATATAATTCTAGAGAGTATATCACGGCCCATTGAATCAGTTCCTAACAGATGACCAGCTTGACCTGGTCCAACCATTTGATTTTCTATATCCATAGCTGTATGGGTGAAGCTAACCAACATTGGTCCGAAAAAAGCGAGTATAATCCACACAACGATAACAATAATCCCAGCAATAGCAAGGGGGTTTTTCTTTAGTTTATATAAAAAGTATTTCATTATTTTTGACCTCCTTGGAAGCGAACTTTAGGATTTAGATAGCTATACAAGATATCTGTAATCGTAGTAGAAAGTGAAAATATAACAGTGATTAATAGTACACAAGCCTCAATGAGAGGAACATCACGTGTCTTAATAGCAATCATAAGTAAAGATCCCATGCCTGGAAAACCAAAGAGGGTTTCAACAACGACAAGACCACCAAACAACCACCCCATGTTCATTCCAATAATAGTAATCGTTGGTAGCAGTGCATTCTTGAGCGCATGACGGAAAATTACATATTTTTTAGGCATTCCTTTTAATATGGCAGCTCGAATGTAGTCAGAGTGCATTACCTGAATCATTGAAGAGCGTTGCATTCTAGAAACGTATCCAAACATAACAAATGTAACGGACAGTGCTGGCATGATAAGAATTTGCAAGTTATTGAAGAGACTTTCACCAATGGGTATAACACTCACAATAGGTAACCATTTTAGCATGACACCGAAAACAGTAATCAGAAATACTCCTGATACAAACTCTGGCAAAGCCATCGTAGCAAGCCCTAAGAATGAGATGATTGAATCTGTCTTAGATTTCTCTTTTACACCAGCTAACACGCCGAAAAATATGGAAAAAGGAACAAATATAAGAAACGCTGTGAGAGCAAGAATTACAGAGTGCCCAACTCTACGCCATAGAATTGAATTAATAGAAATTCCCTGCATATAGACAGAATTTCCAAGATCTCCGGTAATCACACCTCCAACCCAACGTACATACCGTTGAAGTACAGGATCATTAAGTCCCCTTGCCTCACGGAGAGCCGCTAATGCCTCGGGGGTTGCACTTTGCCCTAAAATCATCTCTGCTACATCTCCAGGCATAATTTCCACTAACATGAAAATAATGAAAGACATAACTAGCAAGGTCAAAATCAAGGATCCAAGCCTTTTAAGAATTATCTGTGGTATTCTATTCATGGTTTTCCTTATAACTATTCGTAATTTTTTTGTACTGGGTAAGCATTGGCAACTATCGTCTATAATAAACAACACAAACCTTAACGCCATCCAGGTAAGAAACCTGTTCTACTAGTCTAATTATCTTTTCAGAAGATTCTTATGAATCTTTCCCACAAACAGTAGGAAAGTTGTAAATAATACTAAAATAGAGCAAGAAAAATTATTTTTCTTTTCATTACTATTCTCCACACAAGAAAAATATGCCCACAAGTAATAAAGAATATACTACTTTGGGAAAATCAAAAAAGCTGTCTAAAAACGAACTAATTAGATTGATAGGAGTTTATAATGTAACCTAGTATTTAATTTAACGTTATGTGCAATAGTTTGTCAAGCTATAACTATTATAGCCAATTTGGCAAAATTGAATCTACTTCCAAAAGCAAAACACATTCAGTATTGCTATACTTCTTCAATTTTTTGTATGAGTTTTGTAAGAAATAAAAGTGCATCACCTTCAACTACAATATCTGAGATGCTACAAATGGGAGCATCTTTATTTGTATTTACTGATATTATATAAGGAATATCTTTAAGTCCTTCCACATGTTGTAAAGCACCATGAATTCCTAAGGCAATATAGAGAGAAGGACTTACCGTTTTACCTGATTGCCCAACCTGTATCGCCCTTGAAACAAGACCCTTATCTACCACAGCTCTTGAGGCACTTACGTGCCCGTTAAGCAATGTAGCTAGATTTTGAAGTTTCTCTATATCAGTACAGCCAGCTCCACCAGAGACAAGCACAGTACTTTTTCTAATATCATAGGGGATACTTTTTTCTTGTCTGTCCTTGACTTTAATATTTGCATATCGGTAAGAGAGATTTGTTAGTGCAACATGAGTACTCACTACATCCTTACCTTTCTGGTAGGTAAAAATACCGCTATGCACGCTCATCATAATAGGACCTTCACCTGTAATGCAGATTCCTGCCATAATTTTACCACTATAAGCTGGTCGTATCAGACTAACTTGCCCATCTTGGTTAGAAATAGCAGTAACATCAGCAACTAGCCCGGTATCAAGCTTCATTGCCACCGATGGAGCAATACAACGACCCATTGGGGTTGCTAAAAACAGTATGGCATCAAAGGAGTATTGCTTGTTCACTTGAGTGAAAACGTCTGCTATTCCTTTTTGGTCAAAAAATTGTAAAAATTTATCATCTAAAGTTAATAGTACATCACATACCCCCTCTAAACATGAGGGGACTTCTGAGTTGATTATTAGTGCATAGGTTTTTACCTGTTGATCAGGGTACAATTGCCTAGTAACCTCTATAAGGCCTAAGGCTTGATCACAATAGCTCTTTTCTATATAAATCAGTACTTTTTTCATATCAGATAAATCCCTTATTCTTCAGAAATTCATATACTATCTCAACACCACTATCATCACTAGATACTATTATTTTATCTCGAGTTTCGTATTTTTTCGTATGGGTACTAAGGACCTTAGTAAGGGATCCTTTTAATCCAACACTCTTAGGGGAAAGCCCTAAAAGCTTGTTTGATACAACTTGTAATTTATCTGAAACATCAAGATTTAGATTTTTATAACGCACATATGGTAGTCGATAGGATGAATCTCTTGTAAGACTTAAAAGAGCTGGCAGAGCTATCTCATAAGTTATTGAGGAGCTTTCACTTTCTACCTTAACTGTGGCAGAAGACCTAGTAAAGCTATCTTCTTCAATGTGTTGTATAGAGTTAAGATGATCAAGATTTAGACACTGTGCAATTTGAGATGGCACATGACTAGTATCACCATCGATAGAATGTGTTCCGCTAAGAATGCAATCATACTCAATGTCCTTGAGATATTGAGTTAGAATTTTGCTTGTTGCGTAGGTATCACTGCCTGCATACAAAGAGTCACTAATAAGTGTTGCCTTATCAAAGCCCACTCTAAGGATATCCTCTAAGTGTGGGATAATAGAGGCAGGGGCCATAGTCACAACCTCGATGAAAGTCTGAGGATTCCTCTTTTTCATCTTGAGTGCAAAACCTAATGCACACGCATCATCGGGATTGATAAGCATAGTGCTATTCTCCCTTACGATAGTGTGATTCTCATAGTTATAGCTAAAGTTGTCCACATCTGGGACAAACTTCACTACACAAACTATATGCATATATGATACTTCTCCTCTGTTGCGCTGCGCGTTGCATGGTATTTCATCCTTAATACAGCACTAACCATGGCACTACCATATCGATATTGCCATGGAGTACATTCTTATACTACTTGATATATTTTAATCCATCTTCTTGTGGAAAAATAGTACCATAGTTCATGATTCCCTTAGGATCAAAAGCTTCTTTAAGCTTCTCTAGCATGTAGTATGCTGATCCATGCTCATCTTTTGTCCACTCGCTACGGTATTTTCCAATACCGTGATGATGACACATAGATCCGCCAAATTTTAGGGTTTCTTCTACAATAATCTTTTGCATTGGATGGTGGTAAATAATCAACTCATCCTCTGGTTCACATAAAATTTTATAGTTATATACAAAATACATGTTTGTACCATTCAAGTATGAGTGGGAAGAGTGTCCACCAAGCATTGTAAGGTCTTTTACACGGGGATATTCAGCTTTTATACGTTTGATTACACTATTGTAAAGCTTAGGAATTGTTTCCCAATCAGCTGAAATTTC
>CAZJGS010000105.1:0-1819 GCA_964545735.1 uncultured Spirochaetaceae bacterium | reverse complement strand
CCTTCATTGCCAATTGCAATGTGACGAATATCAGGCCCACCAGATCTACGAGGAACGTTCTTGATTCTTGATATATGACCGTTAGGGAAAACACATTCAAGTCCCACTACCATATCTTCTATTCCACCATAAAGGGTCGAAAGTTGACCGATACTTCGTGTAGCAACCAAACCACCATATTTTGCTACAGGTTTTGATTGTGGAGAGTGTCCAGTGGTGAAACCAACTTTTCTAAGCTCATCTTCCAATGTTTGTAGAGGAACCCCTGCCTGTACTGTGGCCTGTGAATTGTAAGTATCAATCTTAATTATTGAATCAAGATGAAGAGCGTCAATTACAATGGTAATATCCTTCCAGTTTTCAAGCCCACCTTCTGTAGCAGTTTTGCCTCCTCTAGGGATAACGTTTATAGTGTTATCATTACAATACATAAGGAGCTTTTTCACTTCTTCTGTATCTTTAGGATAAACTATTGCTATAGGTGTGGGAACATTTAAGACCTTACGAGCCTTGGCATATTTTTTGTATCTGTCTGCTGCTGCATCGTATAGTGCATCACCGTCTGTGTTGACTTGCTCTTGAGAGAGCATATTTACTAATTGCTTAAGTATTTTTTTTGTATCCAAGATTTGTTCCTCCTAAAGATAAATCCTCTTGTATTGAGATACCCCTGTGGTATACTCATTCCTTATTACTTTAAGTGTTAATGTGTAAAAGGTCAAGGAATTTGGAAATATTTCTAAATATATGGCTATTTACACATTAAAATTGGAAAATTTTCCAATTTTTTACTTACAGTCTTTAATAGGATATGCTACAATAAAATTATTAGAGGACAAAAAGCATGATACGCATTGATTTCACTTCATTAAACACACTTGAAAAACAAATTCATCAGACACTGAAAAAAGCCTCTGAATCAGGCTCTACATTACGCATCACAGAAGCTGCTAGATTGTGTGATTGTTCTGTCTCCAAAATTTCAAAATTTTCGAAAAAAATTGGATTTACAAACTTCAAACAATACGTAGAATTTCTCTATAACAAGGAGATGACAAGCAGATCTGACTCTCCTGAGCTTGAGAGAATTCAAGAGTTTATTAATCAATTTGATGATACGGTTGTTGATGAAATGATTAATCTTATCAACAAACATGAGAGAATAATTCTCTTTGGTTATGGTCCCTCTCTCTTATTTGCCCAGTACCTAGAATATCGACTGCGCACAGTATGTCCCAAAGTAGTAATGGCAGTAGTCGATGATTTGAGTGTGGCTTCAATGACAGACTCCTCTACACTACTTCTCATATTTACTGTTACCGGTACCTATAGAAATTTTAAAGATATTTACCGTGAAGCCTCAAATAAAGGCGCTGAGGTTGTCATTATTGCACAAAACTATAATCTTGAGCTTACCAATCAATGTGATAATATATTTTATTTAACGAATCATCCCAACCCTAAAGCATTGGCGCCTTATGAGCAGTCTAGAACAATCTTCTTTATTTTCATGGAAGAAGTAATTCAGCAAATAATCCGCACCGCTAAACAAAAAAAATCAACACAGAAAAATATTCCCAAGTATTAATAAGTTGTTTTGCTAATTTTCATCAATAGTCTTAAAATCTTCGTAAATTCTTTCTGATAATATAAAAAAGACAATGATGTGGTAATAATGGTTTAGGATTGCAAATATACTCTGATAGACAAGTAGGACTATATTATTTATTGTGATAAAAATGTAGGTAGGCCCTCCCAAAGCTAAAGAAAAGCCTACACTACAAGAGGTTTTTACTTTTTCTCAAAGAGTTTTCTAGCC
>CAZJGS010000104.1:6172-8875 GCA_964545735.1 uncultured Spirochaetaceae bacterium | reverse complement strand
TGTTAAAGAACAAATATGGAAACCTCTTACAAAAAAAGAAACTGAAAAAGATGAATATAAACAATATGGATTACTTTTTCATTGTCCTTTATTCCAGAAAAAATTATATAGTGATTACAGATCAGTAAATGAAAAGGAAGAATCCCTAAATCATAATGCAATACTTCCTATTGGATTTCAACCGTTTATGCGTTGTCATATGCAATACGGTTATGGGATAAAAATGGAGAATGAATTTCCCCTTCAGCATGATGCTATTTTTGAAAAATTGAGATTTAGACATAATGAAATATTATCAAAACAAGTATATAAGAAAATGAAAGGGAGAGATTTAATTTATCCCCATGAAGGACTTTCAAGATTCAGTGATATTATTGAGAAAATCAAGAATTCTACTCTTTTTTCAGAAGAAGCTTTTATTTGTGCATTTAATCAATCTCCATATTTTAAGGACCAAGATTCTTGTCGTAGAATAATTCAAAATTCAAATATTTTAGGTAAAAATATGAAAATTGGCAGAGATGAACATCCATTTGCTTTGTCACGACAAAGAAAAAGATCTTTTGATAGAAAATATGAAAATTTTTCAATTGAAAAAGAATATGGAATTAAATTAGTAAAAAGGTGTGTATTGTAACTGGGTAATTAGTATTTAATAAAGCCTTTATAGCCATTTGCTTTTAATAACTCATCACATTGATAAATATCAAAGCTGCAACCATCTTTCAAAAAGAATTTATATAGCATATTTTCAGGTGAGTTGCTTTTCAAACATAGTCCGCATATTGCTAGTGAATTAGGTCTTTCAACTACTTATTTTTAAAGATTGCGTTACTAATCAACAGGACAGAAATTTATTGATTATTTAACTGAAGTGAGAGTAAACAAATCTAGAATATTACTTGAAACAACAAACTAAAAAATTCTTTCTATATCTCAAATGGGAAGATATGAGAATTCTACTTATTTTAGTTGTTTGATTAAGAAAATTTGGGAAAGTCTCCTCAAGAATATAGAAATACAATGAATATAGAAAATTGATTTAAATATTAGAAATAATCAGATGGTATCTAAACAAAACTTTTTAAATAAACTATATTACATTCATGTTATTTTATTTTGCGCCTTTAGAAGGACTTACCAATTATACTTATAGAAATACCTATTCCAATTTTTATAAAAATGTGGATAAGTATTTTACACCTTTTCTTAATTCGAATATTGCTGGTTGCCTTACAAAAAAATCTCAAAGAGAAATAGATAGGGGAAATAACAAGATTTTAAATCTTGTACCTCAGCTTTTAACCAACAACTCTAATACCTTTAATCTAGTTTCAACTAAGCTTAACGATTTAGGTTATAGAGAAATCAATCTTAATTTAGGTTGCCCTTCTTCAACTGTTACTAGTAAGGGTAAAGGATCTGGACAACTAAAAGATACTGATAAACTTAAAGTGTTCTTTGATGAGATATTTAAAAATAATAGACAAGACATTTCTGTTAAAACAAGAATTGGGTTTACCGATTGCTCTGAAATGGAAGCCTTACTTCCTATCTTCAATGATTATCCAATTAAAGAGGTGATTGTTCACCCTCGAGTTAGAGAGGATTATTATAAAGGTCCAATAAATCTGGATGTATTTAAAGATATAGTTGATGAATCAAAGAATGAAGTTTGTTACAACGGTGATTTATTTACAGCAGATCAAATAAAAGAATTTGTTTTGAAATTCCCAACAGTTAATAAAGTAATGCTTGGACGTGGTTTACTTGCAAATCCAGGGCTAGTTGAAGAGTATAAAACAGGTAAATCTGCGAGTCTTGAAGTTTTTAGAAAGTTTCATGATTCACTTTATAATCAGTATTCAGAAATTCTTTATGGGGATAGAAATCTTCTTTTTAAAATGAAAGATTATTGGACGATTTGGAAGTTAAACATTCCTGAAAATGAAAAACAAATAAAGAAACTTCATAAATCTCAGGATCTGATTTCTTATCATAAAGCAGTTGATTCTATTCTTAAATAGAGTTTTCTTTTAATTAAAAGTTTCCCAATTTTTAGGACTATAGAATCAGCCCTAAATGAATAATATTCTGTCAAATTCCTAATTTTATAAGTTACAAAGGCTTGTGAATTTCAATTATTCATAGAAATAGCACCCAATGGATATAACAAATATCTTAGAAAAGAAATTTATATAATTCCAGGAAAAGGAAGCAGTGAAGTTAAAGTTGCTTAACTAATCAGCTCTAACTTCAAGGAATATGATATATATTAAGTTTTATTTAAAAGGTCCTAGACATAGGGTACACTTTATATATTTAATAGATTATTAATATCTTTTTATTATTGTAGACTAAGTATCTATGCTCTTAGATACTTGTATAAATATTTAACTTAAGTCCATTGAGATATTAACTCTTTAACTTCTGCAATTGATTTATCCTCTTCATCAGTATGCTGTGGCCATACATTATATTTAGCAACTGCATAATTTAATAACATAACGGCTTCTTGTCTGTCACTCATTGTATTAATCGGTACTGTTGAATAGTAAGGAGTATTTTTTCCACTTTCAATTCCCTCATAATAAGCATATTTATCATATGGATTAGGAGTTTTCTCCCAGTTGGAATTTGATTTTTTAAACTCTTTAGTTCTTTTATTTTTATCCCAATTCCTATTGTATATAGCTTTTGCTG
>CAZJGS010000104.1:0-6072 GCA_964545735.1 uncultured Spirochaetaceae bacterium | reverse complement strand
AGTTTAATTTGAATTCTAGATAATCTCCAATATATTTCTGCTTTATCAATATCCTGGGTTGCTACTTTGAGTTGATCCACCAAGATTGGTTTAATTTGAGCTGTTTCATTTTGTATGTATAAATCATCAACTTGAGAAAAATCAATAGAACTAAAAAGATTAATGCTAACTAATATTAGTGTTAAAAAAGTAATAAATATTTTTTTCATTAGTAACCTCTTTCTAATTTGATAGGATTGAAATATTTATATATCAAGATAAATTACATAAGTCTCTTAAACTTACTCATCTTACCTTTTAAAGGTGGTTTTCTTAGCTTTATATCAATCAAGGTACTTTTTTTAGTAATTGATTTGTCATGTGAAAAGGTTTTATAACTTTGTTTACCATGGTAGGAGCCCATTCCACTTTCTCCAACTCCCCCAAAGGGTAAATTAGAATTTGCTAAGTGAATAATGCAATCATTAATACAGCCTCCACCAAAGCTGATATTATTATTGAAAAAATCAATTTGCTTGCTATTTCTTGTAAACAAATAAGCTGCAAGAGGTTTTGGTTTGTTTTTTATAAAGGCTGTTGCTTCCTTAAAGTCTTTAACTTTTACGATAGGAAGTAATGGACCAAAAATTTCATATTGCATCAAATCACTTTGTAAATCAACTCCAATAAGAATAGCAGGAGCTATTTTTCTTTTTTCTGGATCTAAATAACCACCATAAGCTAGAGTTCCATCATCTAGTAAATGAATTAATCTCTTAAAATGCTTATCATTTATTATTTTGCCATATTCTTCATTATAGAGTGGATTCTCGCCATACATATTAGTTATTTCTTTTTTGAGTGCAATAATAAGTTTTTGATAAACTTTCTCATGGCATAGAATGTAATCAGGAGCAACACAGGTTTGACCAGCATTTAAAAACTTTGCCCAAGCAACTCTAGAGGCTGTTTTAGAAATATTAGCACTGGAATCGACATAAACAGGGCTTTTGCCACCTAGTTCTAATACAACTGGAGTTAAGTGCTCACTGGCTTTTTGCATCACAATCTTTCCCACATGAACACTGCCTGTAAAGAAAATAAAATCAAATTTATATTTGAGTAACTCTTGATTAACTACCGATCCCCCTAGAAAGACCTCAACATATTTTTTACTGTAAATAGAGGCGAGCATTTCTTTAATGACTATAGAGGTATTTTCACTATATCTTGAAGGTTTTATAACAATTGTATTACCTGTTGCTATGGCAGCAGCAAGGGGGGCAAGAGTTAATTGTAAAGGATAGTTCCAAGGACTCATAATTAAAACAAGACCTAAGGGCTCATTAATTATGTAACTCTTTGAAGGAAAATGCATGATAGGTGTTTTGACTTTTTTTACTCGCATTAATTTTTTCAAATTTTTCATCAAAAAATTAATCTCATGTTTTACAATTGCCAATTCACTTATATAAGCTTCTTCAGTTGATTTGCCTAAATCATCATGTAAAGCATCTAATAAAGGTTTTTCCCAGGTGTGAAGGGCATAATTTAGTCTTCTAAGTTTATCAAGTCTAAAATTATAAGATAAGGTATTTCCATCATCGTAGTATTTTTTTAAGTTATTTATTGTAGATTCCATATTATTCATGATTATTTCCTTTTCCTTAGAAAATAAAAACCCAAAACATAGTGTCCTGGATTTTTTTTAGTTTCAGTTTTATAAAAATTTTATTTATGAAAAATAAATTACAGAGTAAGTTCTTGTTCTAATAATTTTTCATAAGCAAAAGCATCTTCATTGTATTGGTAAAATGTCTTTATATTTTCTAAACTTAAATATCTAGCTGTAATTCTACAATCATAAGTTGCTTTTAATTCTTTATTAAACCTGTTTAGCATACTCCATGACCTGCCATCTAGTGGTTGTGTGCTTGTTGTAACCATTGTCATAGAGATGTGATAATCCCTATCATATAAAGCTTTTTCAAATAAAGCATTTTGACTCATTTTGGGATGTTTAGGATGGAAGGTTTCTTTTGGATAATTAACAAAATCTTTAATTACTTGATCAGGAACTGTATAAGTAGCTGGTAAAAAATAAGTAGCTAATAAGATAATGTGTTTTTCACTTTGACAATGAAGCAATGTGGTAAAAAATTTCTGTGGGCAAACAAATCTTAATTTGTCTAATGGATAATCAGAAACAGTATCAATACAATTTCTTACAAACCAATCGGATAAAAAAATATCATAATCAACACGTGGCTTTTCTTTGTGCTTTTCGTACATTTCTTCTTCAATCATCTGATATAATTGAGTTGTTGTCATAAGTATCTCCTAATTAATTAATTTTATATTATTATAAGTATGTGGAAGTTGCAACGAAAAACAACTAAATTTTTAATAAAAAATGAAATTTGATTTATTTTTTAATAGTTATACTTAATTTTTATTAAGTAAATATTCTACTTTAATGAAAATTGCTACTCAACCTATATATGTCTTATTTGGTAGAGGTATGAAAAAGTTGTTTTAAAGTTCCTTTTCAATATTGTCTTATGTGGCAACAGATGCATTATTTTTTCTCTTTAAAAATACCAGCTACCTTATCTTTATAGACTTTACCTGCTTCAAAAACACTCCCATTCATACAAACATAAATGCCTGGGGAGAGTAGTTGTACGGCAATTTGAGCACAACCTAAGTTATAAACAGCATCACTATCTTTAAGAGAATAGGGAACCATAGCTCCTGTAAATACTATTGTATGTTTGTCTGTTTTATCTTTTTCTTGAAGTGCTAATTCGGCTGTTAAAGTCATGGTATCTGTACCATGGACTACTATTACTTGATTTTCTGGACTTGATAACATGCTTTGTACTATTTCTTTTCGCTGGAGAGCATCCATATCAATTGAATCAACAGCTATAGGGCATTCTAATATGATGCTACTAGTACATCTGGAATCTTTTAATATTTTTGGTAGTTGAGACTCTATAAAAGTTAATTGACCTTCAATAGGATTGTATTGTTTGTCAAAAGTTCCACCAGTTGTGATTATTCTTATATCTGAAGCCATGAGAGCCTCCCTTTTTTAATAATATTACCAAATATGAACAAATAAAAAAAGCAAAAAAAAACCAGTTCCAAAGAACTGGTACATCTCCTACGAGAGTCGAACTCGTGTTGCCGAGATGAAAACCCGGTGTCCTAACCACTAGACGAAGGAGACATAAAATTTGAGCTGCAAAGGATTTGAACCTTTGACCCACGCCTTAAAAGGGCGTTGCTCTACCAACTGAGCTAGCAGCCCAAGCAACGAATAGAAATATACCAAAAGGATAGGTTTGAGTCAACTATCTGAAAGAAAAAAAATGAAAATTCTCCATATTTATTTAGGTATATTTTAAATAAATTAATATTTAATTATAAATCCAACAGATTCAAAAAAAAAGATGACAACATAACTTTTCTTTTTTTGTAATTATTTGACAAAAAGAGAATCAAAGAAAAGACAAAATCAATTAGCAATAACACTACTAAAACTTATAATTCATTTTTTTAAATTTAAGTAATGGCTAATTATAAGGATAATATATATATAAAGATAAAAAAGAGAGCTGTCTTAAAAAAACAAATTATAAATAAGGTTTAATTTGTGATAACGGTGGATATTTAAGTTGTAACCCATATTTTTCTTAACAAATAGCATGATGTATGTCTCACTCCATCCCAAGTAAAAGACTTATTTTAATTCAATATCGTAATGATCTTTTCTATCCGGGGTTTTGTATTTGGATCTAACATTTTTTTATGCTTTAGTTCTAGATATCATCTTAATATACAATTTTTTATTAATATCCCTATTTCACATTAGAAACGAATAATATCAAATTTATCAATAATGAAGATTCCTAGATTTAACTTGGAGTCTTTTAAATAAATAAATATAAATATTTTTATAAATTACATTCCATTTTGCTGCTTTTTAAAAAGGTAAATGAAAAAGTAATAAGCAAAATAAAAGATAAGGTGATTAATGAATAAGATAGTCCAAATTTATCTGCAATAAATCCCATCAATGGAGCAAGAATAATAATGAATGCACTTTTTATTTGAGATACAATGCTAAGCATGGTAGCTCTTTCTTTTTTATCCATATTATCATCAACAACATCTACAAATATAGGCTTTCTTGAATCTCTCATTAGATAAATAAGCAAGAATAATAATATAACAAGATAAGGGGATTTTATTGAAAAAGAAAGAATAATTAAAAGAACCACAAGCAACAGATACATTATGTTTAATAATCTCTGTCTACTTTTATACTTAATTAATTTATAGGCGCCTCTAGATCCAATACTGCTAATTAAATATATTATGGAGTAGGTAATTCCTAGAACTATCTTTACAATCATATTCTTATCCACATTATAAGCTGCAATGAATGTTGATGATAGAAGTGCAGTTTGCAGTATTGGCTGAACATAATCCTTAATGCTAGCAATGGATGCTTCAAACATGCTGTTTGAGACAATCAAACTTCTTAACTGTTTTTTCTTAAATATGTTTTTTAACATTGATTTTAGGGTATCTTGAATATTTGTTTTACCCAGCTTATGTATCTTTGAATCTATCTCCTTTGGATAGGACAAAATTAAAAAGAAATCCAAAATATAAGGAATAATTGATGCTAGAAATATGTAGTTTGTAGAGGGCATATTTAAAATGAAGACAATTGCAAGAAGAGAGCTTAATGCACTTCCAATTAAGGATGCACCACGAGTTCTTCCATATACAAATGTCTTATATAAAGTCCAATTTTTTAGATCAAGATAATTGAAGATTAAAGCCTTATGTGTACCTGATCTAAAGGCATCACCCAATCCATAAAAAATCATTGCAATGGCAGCAACTAAAAAACAATTGGTAAAGAAGAAGAAAATAAACGATATAATATAGAATAAGAAACAAAAGTATAATTCTTTCTTTTTCCCATAATAATCAGCAATGATGCCAGATGGTATTTCAAAAACATTGACAACGATTTCTCTTATAGCAATGAGAAGCCCAATTTGTAAAAGGGATAGGTTGTTTGCAAGCAAGAAGATAAGTAAAAATGGTTCAAAGAATTTAAGATTTTTAAAAAATCCATATAGTTTAAATTTTATAATTTGTCTATCTTTGAGAATTTCATTTTTAATTTGAGGATTCAACATTTTCTCCAATTCCTTTAAATATATGATAATTATTCAATTATAACAATAAAAAAGAAAGTGTAGGAGCAGGCATTTTAAATTATAGTCATTTGGAATGTTAATTTATTATTACTTTAAATATATGGAAAGTTATAAAATTACCTAGCAATAACAATAGTTCAATAAAAATAAATTATCTTCTAAATATAAAGTGGAGTGGTGGAATGTTAAATAATGTTACTTACTATTTGTTACTCAAAATCTATTTGCTTTATATTTCTAACAAAAGTTTTGAAATATTTTTCAATAATTTTTTGAGTGATTTATTGTAAACATGTTTTGTTATTTAGATATTGATATTTTAATAACAATTAGCAATAGGGAAAGGCTGATAAAAAGTTGGTATCAGTAAAAATTGTATGTAAAGTAGTTAAGAAAAATATTTAGTCTGTGTTTTTGTAATTCGAGTTATACGTACATAAAATAATTAGTACTTAATGCTTATATAAATAATCAAATGATAAATTTGGGTATTAGTAAATTGCAAAAAACTTAAGGTCTTTTTAGTTTGTATGTTAAGTTAAATATGTAGCCGAAATAGTAGTAAAATAAATAAATATATTTTTTTTAAAAAAGGTATTGAATAAATTAATCCAGTACGGTATTGTCCCAACAGTGACTAAACAAACGATGAGTTAAACGCTTTTTACTACCATATAAATTTTAAGAATTTGTAAAAATAGTATTGACTTAAAGCTTTGAAAACTGTTAAATTATTTAGGTGCTCAAAAAAACTGAGTGCTCGCAAAAGGTTCTTGTAAAAGAATTAATTGCAATTGTTATTTGAAATTATGAGCGTTAGGGAAGAGAAATTAGAAAGCAAGTTATA
>CAZJGS010000103.1:0-8900 GCA_964545735.1 uncultured Spirochaetaceae bacterium | reverse complement strand
GATAAAGGGCAATCCCCTTCATCAGGCGTGATATGCCGGTCTGAAACGAGGTTGAATCAGCCAGTTGGTCATACATAACATAACCCCCACGGTCGTAATATTCTCTGTCCTTCGGTTTGCCGCCTATTAAATCTCCCATATAAACATACCTTATGTTATCTGTGGGAAGAGCTTGACATATCTGGTCTTTATCGAATTGTGTTGCATATTTTGAATATGGCCAGGATCGCACATCTACAACCACAGCGATCTTAAAAGGTTGCAAGCGATTGATAAATTGAGAAATTTGGACATTGGAATGGCCGACAGTGTAAATGAGTTTCATTTTACTTTTTTTCTTTCTTCAATTTCCTGTTTACTTTTCATTACCAGCGCAAAAACCTCCATGAACTTACCACCCATAAATGCGCGGTATTGCCGACATAAACAAGAGTCTCAACCTGCCAGCCTCACTATCATCCAGAGAACTCTTTACTGTCTTTCCCTGATAAGACATGTTTACGAAATATCCACTGGTTGATCCCTTTTGAATAGAAAGTACTTTATACACATTCTTGTGACTGTTATTGCCGTTCCCGGCATTGGGATCATGAACAATTTCCCCCTTACCAATCTTCAGGGCAGTCAGAAAGTCAGCAAGATCCTTGTCGTTTAGCTTCATTGTTATCTTTTCATTCCAGTTACAACCCGGCAACCCTTTTTGTTGTTGCCCTGTTGAATTAGCCATTTCCAGCATTACAAATCCCTTGGCCTGTCGAAATTTCTCTTTTTCATTATCATAAGCAGGCATTAAACTAAACTGCATTGCGCCTGCTTTTTTATACACTCTGAATTGTGGAAGTTTTCTCATAATAAATCCTTTTTTTAGGAAACTGTGTGCCAAGAAACTGACTGGGAATCCTGGCACACAGAGAAAGAAAAAGAAGTTTGTCTTGGTTATGTAACATCTCCTATACTATACTTCTGTTAATGAGTCAAACAAAAAATAAGAGGCAATACACATTATTTTCCATATAACCTCCCCTTATAGTAATCAGCACAGTTACAATGCTAATGAATGGTCATAAACTCCTTGAGAAAAGGATACAGCGTCTCGATTATTTCACCATTAAACTGCTGCCTTTCCTTCTCCGTTCGCCTGTCATATTCAATGGGCGGAAAGCACAGCTTATCACTTCTTTGACAGGCTGCCTTTTCAGGATTACCTTGATTTTCTTTCTTGCTTATTTTCATCTGTCTTATCCTTTGATCCCTTTCTCTCCACATTCTCTATTCGTATTAGTGCCATATTATCTCTCTAATCATCACTGCAAATCATGTCGTGACTTGCGTCATCCATGACCTGCATAAGCGAGATGGCCTTGCTGAATTCGTTGATACACGTACAATCAACTAATATTGTCTCATCAGCAGAAACCGGACACGAACCATTAACACACGTCCTATACACATCTTCGTAGCTGCTTACCGAGTCTCTGTAGTCGGCAGTTGTGCCGGATATTGTTGCTTGTGTATCCTGAACTATACGCCTGACCTTACAACCCTTTTCACACGTGTCGAAATCACCCCTATCGAAAAGCTCTGTTGTATGCCCCTCCACTATTCCGGTATCAGGATCATAGTCCTCATAATACATCGAGGACGTATCATCTTGTGTTGTATCGCTGATGTGTTGTGTTCTCTGTTTCAGATTTTCAAAATCATAATCATTATCAGTTTCACATTGATAAGTGCGTTCTATATGCCACCATATATTCTCACCGGAACCGAGTACCTGGCCGGGGTCTTCATCCTTAAAAATGGTTGCTGAACTACCATCCATACATGCAGTATAAGTGTGTCCAATGGCAGCAATATTCTTACAATATGGCATGGGTGCAAGACCTGTAGGACTGAAATTCCTCCATGTCTGTACACACTTTTCACCATTATCATCACATACCTTCTCCTCTTTAAGCCTGCAATCAGGAGCAGGATTACATTGGTTGTTAAAGGTCAGACTTTGTGTCTGACAATCTGGTTGACAGAGGTATGTTGTAGCATAAGAAGGCCTTGGAAGTGCTGCAAGCGAACATGTGTACACTGTAACCTGATCATACCAACCGTAAACGTACCCAAGCTCAGTCCATCCACTATTACCCGCGCTTTCACAGGAGTATGTAAGAACAGCGGCCAGGACGGCAGCTGCCGGTGGAGGAGGACCAAAGTTCCACATCAAAAACCCGGTATTGCACGGGGTAAATCCGTTTCTGTTTGAGCAGCCAACCTGCCGGCAGGTACTACTAAACATACCACAATTGGCACAAACCTGTATCCAATAGTGTACATCACCTTGCTCAATAACTTCATCACACATCTCTTGTGTTACAATGATATCGTGTCTTGCAGTGCATGTGTATGTGCTTACACTTGAATCCTGCGCTGCGGAGGAGTTTACAAGTTGGGAGTAATAACTGTTGGGGTCCTGATCCTGCCTAAAAACCTCATCATCTGTTGGAATGTTACCACCATAATAGTTTTCGGGAGTGACGGACCCGGAGAGGTAATTCTGTTCTCCCTGAGAAGCAGTTCCTAACTCGAATGTTTTCTGCCCATAGTAATAAATTGCGTTATCAGAAGTCTTGACAGAAGTAATGGCAAGGTGAGGATCGTTATTTTGGACACTTGCCACTGCTGCCCCACCCATGTCCTTTAAAACAACATTAAGATTGTTCCAGACAAGATCACTGCCGCAACTGCTATTGATACAATAGCAACCGGCAAGGCCGACTATTGATGCTTCCTCATTTAAGCCAACCTTGCCGTCATTATCAGTGGCCCAGGTAAAATAACGGCAATCACTCCATGTACCAGATGTACAACTGATAACCCCGTTGGCACATACTCCTGAAACAGAAAATGGAAGTGTATAAACATAATCAGGATTACCATCATAATCCAAATCCTGTCTGACTTCTACTGTAGAGAGATCTCCAGTTGCCGAAGGCTGAACGAACAGGACAAAAAAAGCGTCGGAAGAAGGAGCGGACATCTGTGCCTCGAATTCTTCTTTTTGATCTTCCTGTCCAAATGTTTTCATTTTGGTGGTTGATGATGTCAGAGGAACTCCCATTCTTTGATTTATCTGATCACCCGAACCTATTTCAGACAAGATGCTGCTCCCCGCTTCACCACCCGCGCTGTTTCCCTGACTGAATTCACTGGCATACAAGTTTTTGTGTGTTGTTATGGATAAACAGAAAATTGCGATAATGACTATAATAACAGTTTTGAAGTATTTCATTATTTTTGCCCTCTATCTGCAATAGTGTTCTGATGTCTTGGAACGGCTTGTAATGGATCTATGCTTGTACCCTTTTCAAAATCATGAATATACCACTGCTCCGGTCCTATCTTTCCCTCCATCATTCTTATCGCCCTGTATATTCTATCCTTCAGTTCGGCCATTGATGTTGTCCCCACACTGATAGGCATGTAATCCCCGGTTTCTTTTGAAACTATTATAATCTGTGGTACTTTTTCAACGTTGAACCGGGTAGCCGTATCCGGTTGGAAACCGATGTCTATATTTCTGACCGGCCAGCCGAAATAATCTTCAAAATAGGCCAGTATCTCACTCTGAGACCGACAGAAGCGACACTCCTCCCGGCTAAACATAATAAGACCATATTGATCTCTTGCTTTCCTGATAGTATCGTTCTTTTCGTCAAGTGTCATTGCTGTAAGCGCCCGTCTCCCAGGTGCTGTAACCGGATAAGCCTCATTGATTGAGAAATCCGGATTGATTTGGCCTACATAACCGACCACATTTGCAAATACCATAGACTTGCGCTTCGAAATATCCTGCATTGTGAGATAGTCTTTAACATTTTTAACTGTAGGATTCTGTACGGCCTGCTTTAAGACTATCTTTAAAATCTTCTGAAAATCATCGGGATACATATCCCACAATTCCTGATGTGTGTAATCATCAAGATTCACCTTTACGCTTATGCTGGTTTCCTTCTTTTCTTTCTGCTCAGGTTCTACAGATTTCTTTTCATACCACCACCACCCGCGTTTGCGATCAGAAAGAAAAGGCTTTTTATCCTCCTGTTTCTGTGCTGAGGGTAAAGGAATCTGTATCTGCTGTGAAGAGGCAGGAAGGTTAGTAACTCTTGCTGTAGGACAATGCCCGGAGGAATATATCACCACTTGTGCTAACGCTGAGGTGTATCCCATCAAAATACTAAAAAATAGGGGTAACAATCCTTTCAATGTCTTTTTGGTCAATAAAGCCAATGTATCTTGAATCATAACTATCACTACATGTTCCCATTACAAATAATTTGCCTGCTGGCACGATACCGTCATAATTAAATGTTGCAACAGGAATGCCCTTTCTTGAACGTGCTTTTGCTGTTCCGATATATTTTTTATTACAAAAGAAATTGCGATGATTGACAGTCAGGTGATCACCTTTGACGCAGGTAATTATCTTGACAACGGTACAAGGCCAACAGTCCCGCACTATCTTTGTATAAAGGGGGAAAAGTACGTAATCACCCTTTTTTACGTGATCTATATCTCCTTTAAGTATAAAAAAGAACCGATGGCCTACTGAATTAGTTGAAGAAAATGCCAGTCTCTGTGGAATTGAAATACCTGCATAGACTAATGTACAAAACGCCATTAAAAAGCATACCAGATACTTCGGGTCTTTTAGTTTAGTTAATTTTGATAGTTTTGACATTAGTCCCAATCACAATATCTTTAGGCAGTATCACCACATTACGTGGTTGTGACTTTAGAAACACCCCCAGTTTATCCACCGTTTGATCAAGTTCCTTTTTGTTTATTTCTTTCTTGATGTATTGTTGCCTCAAAGAATTAATATATTTTGACGAATCAAACACAACGATCTTGGAAGCAAAATGTGTATCATAAAAATATATAGATCCAGTTGACACGGCCATACTGATCAGGATAACGGTAAATACCGATACCAGTTTGTTAATGATAATATCCTCCTTTCAGCTTTTTTAGAACTTCTTTAAGCCCTTGTCCCCTGTCTTCCAACTTGATCTTTTCAAGTGCATGTTCAATGGAGACATCACCGTAAACAATATATCCATCCGCTGCATCCACATTACCATCAAGTCCCTCACTGGCACCCATATCTCTTACGCTAACCCCTTTTGCATAAACAATTGCAGGAACAGAGTTAATGCCATATTTCCTGAACAGAAGCGGATCAACATAGATGGCTGCATTAAAAGCCTCACAGTCTTGGCCAAACTCACATCCTCTATCTTTAGTAATAACACCTTGGATAAATTTAAGGGTAGGCTTCATGAGTTTCATCCCGCCTACAAACCCTCTCAAGACCATAACCATATTTGGATCTCTCACCGTATCCATGTCCTGAGCGTAGTTACGCAGGGTTGAGACGGGAATGGAAGACGATATAAAAACATATATTCTTTCATCGTGTAAGAGCAGACTGTCTCCGGTATCTTTAACAGGGCTGTAATCTTTTTGTGTATCTTGCAAGCCTGTGAATACCTCTTTTTTAATTCGGTTCTGTTCATCAGTTATCCGCTTCTGATATTCAGGAGAATAAAACATTTTTGCCGCCGCGCTTGCCGCTTCATTCGCCCTGGCATTTTTCTTGGTATCGGGAATCTTGATAGACTGCTGATATTCCTTTACCTTACTTTCCACCGAGCCGAGATTATCCATTACGTTATTCTGTCCACATATAGCGGAAACCGGCATTGAGAAAAATAAAAGGCACAGTATTGTAGGGATCTTAGAACGCACAGCATACCCTCTTTCTAAAAACGAGAAACAGAAAGTTATCTCCGACTCCTGTCGGTGGATTCTTGGCTATCCCCCATATAAGTGAAGACTGACCGATTGGAGGACAACGCAAACCTCTGATGGGTTTTGCCAATTGCAATCGATAATTCCATTTCATCCATATAAAGCTCGGAATTGCACCACAGAGTGATATCCCGGGGTCCCACAAAAGGCCTTCTCTTCCCAGCTTATAGATCATCCGGGCGGCTATTCCATGGTTTACCTGAAGGTAATCAGGGCTATCAATATGACCGGTAAGGGGATAAGCACTGCCGGACGAACCCATACACCAAAAAAGAGGGGGTAGACCGTAGAGTACATTAGCGGCAATAGAATCAGCCACACATGCGAATTGGGCAACAGGATTGGCAAAAAGAAGTGCTTCAGGCTGAATAATGAAACTCAGCATGTCATCATTCCATAACGGGTCAACCTCGGTTATGTAAGCCATGTCAAACCCTGAATGCTCCACACAAACAAAATCAGCAAAAAGCTCCATCATTGCATACACCGGAAATATTACATAGTGAGCCTGCTGAAACGAAGATGTCCCTTCTGCATTCGTTTTTGGGGTAGAGCTGCTCCCGGCACCTTTAATTGTGTTAATCGGAAAACCAAAACCCAACCCAGGGAAACAGAACGGATCTTTTACCGTTTCAATATACCTTGCCGGTTCCCAATAACTTACCGGAATACCAATCCTGACAAAAATAGGCGGTGGAAAAGGACAGACACATATCGGCGAGGTCGCGGCATCCGGGGGGCTTGAAGGCCCTGTCATGATTCTTATGCCAGCTATTTTCATCGGGAACATACAATGCCAGCATACGTCTGTTATGGGGTTGAGAAAAGTACCCTTGCAGATTGTATAACCTTTTTCAGGCATAACAATTGTAATCACTGTGATGATAACAGCTAAACTACTTATCAATAGGCTTCTTTTTAATCCCAACCTCACATACCTCCATATATTTATCTTTCTGCCGTACAATAGATGGGACAGCCTTCAACCTAAATCTGTCAATGATACGGTTATCTGCAAAATACACAGGCCTTTTAAGGCTCTTCATAAGATCGTAATACGACCCATCGGAAATCATGAATGTAACATTGTAGTCGTTCATGTACTTTGAATTCAAAAACCAACCGACCTGTTCCTTGTCAGTTCCGTCTATAATCACAATGATCTTTGAAAACTGAACATACTCCATGGGATTAAAGGTGTAACCCTTCGGATACAAAATACCTCCCTTGCCGTCCGGTATATCCATATCAAGGGTATAAGTCATATCAACAAGAAAGGTTCTGTCGTCCAAAGCCCTTGGCAGTTTTGACAAATTCCGGGGTCTGTAGCTCTTTATTCTTTCTTTAGCTTTTTCACGATTAAGCGCCTTTGCCCAATCAACTGCCTTTGCTCTTTCTTGTATTTCTTCCAAGGCATCTCTCTCCGCAATAGAATATGTGGCCCCTAAAACACCAAGGTTGTGAACTGAGGCTATTACCGGCTGTCCAATTAACCAAATAGCCATAACTGCAAATAATGTAATTACCTTTTTTTTACTTAACATTATCATAAAAATTCTGTACCTTATTCTGCATGTTAGCTCCAATTTCTGCCTGAGATTTGGTAACTATATCCCCGTACCATTCCGATAGATCAACTCGTGAAAAATCAACCATCTGGAATTCATCAGGAGTCATACCCCTGCAATATGGACCCTCTGCCTGTCCCCATCCCTCGAATGCTTTTAACTGTGGTCTACCTTGTTCCTGGATGACTCTTCCCAGTTTGGAACTAAAGCAACAATATGTTTTAGAATGTTCGATGCAAATCTCATCAAAGCCCAAGTCTATTTCTCTGGAACAATATTCTCCTATATAATGACACATTCCTCTTGCCTTCAGATGCGCAAGTTGTTTTTCTTCTTCTTTGCACTGCCCTAATCCAAAGAAATAATCTTCATCAACGCAACAATCTTGAAAGCCAATAGTAACCCCGTCACTTCTACACCGTCTGTCATGGCCGTTGAATATATATACAGTGCCAATGCACGCTCCATCCTCATCCGTCTCACCATCATCATGCTTATCGTCAGAACCCTCTTCCGTGCCCTGATCTTCGCCAGCACCACCATACTGCACGCACTCCAAGGCACTGCACTGGTTCTTGCCTTGATAGCTTAAACAGACATACTGAGGACCGTATGGGCAAGTATTATCACCCTCATAACAGCTATTTGTATCGGCCATGTAAGTTCCTACTTCACACATGGGATATGCTTCACACAAACGGGAAAGGTCAGAATATAATGTTCCATCAGCACAATCATGAATTGCCCCGCGTGAACACTGATTCAGTGTGGTTGAGTAGACAGCCCCTGACAGACATGGAGGGTTCGAGAAACATTTATTTTGATCATTATTATACGTGTATGTGCCGGGGCATATTCCAGAAGCAGATAATCTGCATAAATCTATTGAAGCATCAAAGTAGCCGTAGTCACATATCGGGGCAGAAACGCATTTATTATATGTACTGCTATAATTATATCCTTCCGTAAAACAGGTTAGCGTACTTGCCGACTCACACAGTTCCGTGTCTGGATTCAGACTCCCGCCAGAGGGGCAGTAAACACTGAGGTAACAGATCGAGCCGGTTAACGACATACCGGACGGGCAGTACCACGTGTTATCAACCTCACACTGGTTACGTGAGGTGTTATAAGAACCGCCTGTCAGGCATGAAGGTGCTTTCTGGCACACGCCATATGTAGAGTTATAAGTAAAGCCGGAGGCGCATGTCGGCGTATAGGAAACCTCACATTTATCTGTGGAACCGTTAAAAGATCCTCCGCTTCCACATATCACACCCACCTTACACAAACCCGTTCCAGTATCATATGTATAACCGGACGGACACACAACACTTGCCCCCAATTCACAGCGGTTAGTAGAAGTATTGTACGTCCCCTGACTGCATACCGGAGTTTTTTGACAGACATTGTATGTGGAATTGTATGAGTAACCAGACGGGCATGCGTGTGAATAAGGTAACTGGC
>CAZJGS010000102.1:2196-8938 GCA_964545735.1 uncultured Spirochaetaceae bacterium | reverse complement strand
TACAAATTACTTAAATAGTTATAGAATTAATATAAGAGGTTTTGATAATGGATGATTATAGAAATAGAATTTTGGATGAACTTCTTGTTGATTATTTAAAAGCCTTTGGAGCCGTATTAATTAAAGGTCCAAAATGGTGTGGAAAAACTACAACTGCAACCCAAAAAGCAAAGAGTGTATTAAAATTACAAGATACTTCAAAACGAAATTCTTATGAAAGAACTATAGATATTGAACCAGGTTTATTGTTGCAAGGAGATAATCCTAGATTAATAGATGAGTGGCAAACTTATCCAATACTATGGGATGCTGTAAGAACTGAAGTTGATGATAGAAATGAAAAAGGATTGTTTATTTTAACAGGATCTTCTGTACCTCAAGATAATATTACGATGCATACTGGTACTGGAAGAATTGCTAAATTAGATATGAGTACAATGAGTTTATTTGAAGCAGGTCAGTCATTTGCAAATATTTCTTTATCTAAACTCTTTAATGATGAGAATTATATTATTAATGGTTTAAAATCTAATTTAAATATCCATGATTTAATTGAAATAACTTGCAAAGGCGGTTGGCCCGCAAATTTAAGTAATGACATTAAAAGTAGTTTGTTGGTTACAAAACAATATTTTAATAGTGTTTGTGATGAGGATATTAATCGAGTAGATGGGAGTGAAAAAGATCCAAGCAAGGTTGGAGCTATACTAAGATCTTATGCTAGAAATGTATCCACCTTAGTTTCAAATCAAACTTTACTAAGAGATATTAATTCTATGGGCAGCCCAATGAGTGAACCAACTTTATATTCATATTTGAATGCATTAAAAAGATTATATATTATTGATGAAATTCCTGCTTGGAACCCTTCTATAAGATCTGCTACCTCTATTAGAGCAACAACCAAGAAGATTTTTTCAGATCCATCAATAGCCATAGCAGCTTTGGGGTTAACCCCTAATATATTAATAGATGATTTACAAACTTTTGGATTTTTATTTGAGAATTTATGTATTAGAGATTTAAGAGTTTATAGCAGTAGTCTTGGTGGTAGTATTTCATATTATAGAGACCGAAGTGGATTAGAAGCTGATTGTGTTTTACATCTGGATGATGGAAGATATGCTTTAATTGAATTTAAATTAGGTAGTAGAGAAATTGAAGTTGGTGCAGAACATTTACTAAAAATAAAATACCTAACTGAAAAAAATAATATTAAATCTCCAAGTTTATTAATGGTATTAACAGGAGGGGAAATGGCATATAAACGTAAGGATGGAGTATTTGTTATTCCTATAGGTTGTTTAAAGCCATAATATTATTCAATTGAACAAATATTTATATGATATTTTTTCTTATTGTTAGTAAAACAAATATAGAGTCTGACGCATCAATCTCCTTCTTCACGTAGTCCTCAGACATACATGGTCCTTACTTAAGTCTGTTAATACGGCTACTTCTGTAAATCAGGATTTACTTACTATTTATTTTAATGCATATTCAACTGCAGCAGAAGAGTGAATAGCAGTTGTATCAAATACTTCAATATTGAGATCAGCTTGTTTGATTAGAAGAGGAATTTCAGTGCAACCTAAAACAACCCCAGTTATACCATAATTTTTCATTTTATTGATAATATTTAAATACTTTTGTTTGCTTTCTTCTTTTATAAAGCCTCTAACCAATTCATTATAAATAATGCTATGGATAATTTGCCTATCGGCTTCTTCTGGAACAACAACTTCAATACCTTTGTTGTTTAATTTCTCTTTATAGAAAGTTCCTTCCATTGTAAATTTAGTTCCTAACAATAGAACTTTTTGAACATTTCTTTTAAGGATTTCATCCCCAGTAGCATCAGCAATATGAACAACTTTTAAATTAGTCTCTTTCTCAATATCAGGTGCCATCAGATGCATGGTGTTAGTACAGATTACAATGAACTCAGCTCCTGCTTTTTTTAAATTATTTGCTTGATTAACCATTATTTCAGTAAGGTCTTCCCACTTTCCCTCATGTTGTAAATCTTCAACTTCTTGAAAGTCAAAAGAATACATTAAGCATTTAGCTGAATGAGATCCACCTAATTTAGAGTTTACTTCTTCATTAATAATTCTATAATATTCTAGAGAGGATTCCCAACTCATACCACCAATCAATCCAATTGTTTTCATTTCTTAACCTCATTTTTTATAGTTTATAACATTTATTCTTTTTTTTAAACAAAATAAAATTTACTTAGTTTTAGGAGTCTGAAAAAGTAGTATTTAAATTTTAAAAGGTATTAAAACATTGTTATATTGTCTCAAAAAAAATATAATTACTGGGACAAGAGGAATATTTTATGAATTTAAAAGAAGAATTTACTACCTATATGAATTCAAAGACTAATGGAGCTGTTTTCTTTATTGAGAATTTTCTTTTTCTTGCGGAATATGATGCAATAAGAAAAACTCGCATCAGATTAAATGATACTAAATTAATTAGGAGAATTTTGCCTGGAATTTATGATAAGCCATATTTTAGTACAATTACAAATGAATATACAGCTATTGATTTTAATCAATTAGTCTATGCGCTTGCAAGGAAATTTAATTGGACTGTATCGCCAAATGGCGCCTTAGCTGCAAATCTTCTTGGTTTGAGTACCCAAATACCTTTTGACTATTCATTCTGTGTCTGATGGTCCTTATAGAAAATACGAGATTGAAGGAAGGCCACTTGAATTTATACATCGCAATAATAGGAGTATTTCTAATTTTTCTTATAAAACAATATTAATAATAGAAGCTTTGAAATACTTAGGTAAAGAGTATATTGATGAAACTATTATTGTTAAATTAGCAGCATTGTTAACAGATAAGGAAAAAGAAAAATTATTAATTGAACCAAGAACTACAAGCAAATGGATATTAAATATTGTAAAAAAGATAGTAGAGGTAAATGATGAAAATTAAGAATCTAAGTATAAATGATTTATTTTAATGTTTTTATGCAACAAATCATTTGCGCCTTATTTTTTATAGCTATATCATTAAACCCTAATTATTTGTAATCAATATTATTTTTTGGAGGCTAAATGAAATGTTGGAATCTTTAAAATTCGAAATAGGTGGTTTTCCTGGAATATTTATTAAATTAAATATTAGTGTGAAAGACGGAATAGTTTATTATGAAATTAAAACAGCTATCGATGATGAACCTTTTATTAAAGACTTTCTTTCTATAGAAGATAGTAAAGATTGGCTTTATAAATTAAGTTTAATTCATATAAACAAGTGGAATAAAAAATATCACGATAACGATATTTGTGATGGTGAGCAATGGGAACTTGAATATAAACTAAAATCAACGAAGAAATTAGTGATATATGGATCTAATGATTATCCTGATAATTGGTATCAATTAGCTAGATTAGTTAATATATTTGTGCCTAATGAAAAAATAATAAATAGTATTAATATCTCTGCAATAGAGTTTAAATTGCATAATAAACAGAACATCATAACAATGCCTCAGTACCCAGGCTCTACAATTGAAAAAGATACTAAAAAATATGAAAATTTAATAATAGATGGAATAGAAGACAAAATCTATTATACCAGAACAGATTGTCGTTCCTGTACTATAAAAAATGAATATTCTTTTGACAAAGGATACCTTTCAGATTATATATTAAGCAATTGTGGTAGTTATTTTATAGATCCTTTTGAAGAAGAAAAAAAAGAATATATCGAGCCTTATGTTGAGGTGATAGTAACTCACCAAACTTTAATAAAAGAAAAATATACATACAATTACAATAGAGGTGAACTTCCAATATTTTGGGATGATCTAATCTTATCTATTTCAAGTTTTATAAAGAAACACAATTCAATTGGTGATTTATTTAATCCAGAGGTTTATAACCATGGAATTAGAGAAAATGAATATGTTTATTGTAAAGTTAAGTTTGATGATAGCCATAAAACCTATTATTACCTTTCAGATGATTATTCAATAAGGATAGGTGATAGTGTTGAAGTAGCTGTTGGTAATGATAATTATTTTAAAGAGGCTACAGTAGAAACCGTAGAGTATTATGATAAAGAAAAGGTACCTTATCCTTTAGAAAAGATGAGAAAAATATTATCTATAATTTAATTATTCAATAGCAATTAAGTCATTATAAAAGCTTTAAATCTCTATTTAGCTTAGAAATATTGATAGATTTTTCTTTTTTTTATAAATAAATATGGTAATATAACTAATATTAGTTTATTTATAAGGAAAGCAAAATGAATATCAAAAGAGTCGTTCCCAATATAAACAAATATATTAAGACTGATCTACCATATATATCCCCAAGTGAGGATTCTCACTCAAGTTTATGTGTTCCGGAGATAATTTTTCAATATGGGAATATAAAAACTACGTCAAAATCTATTAAGAATTTGTGGCGTTACCTCTCTGGTTCAATAAAACAAGTAAAAAAATCTTATAAAGACCTTTATAATCAACCACTAAAAGCTTCAACTCAGATATCAAAAAAAGATTTAGATGATTTAAATACTTTTTCAAAAGAATTGGGAGTAGGTGATATTGGTTTTACTAAAGTAGATACTTCCTATATTTTTAGTAATAGTAAAATACTTTATCCAAATGCTATAGTCTTTATGATGGAAATGAATCCTTCAATTATAGAGAGTACTCCTTCAAAAGAAGCACAAAAAGAGATATTTAGAACATATTATGAATTGAATATAGCTGTTAATAAAATAAAAGAGTTCCTAAATAAGCGAGGCTATAGAGCAGAAGCTGGTCCCGCATTAGGAGGAGAAGTAAACTATCCCTTGTTAGCTCAAAGGGCAGGGCTAGGAGTAATTGGTAAGCATGGTTTATTAATTACACCAGAGTTTGGTCCATCCCTAAGAATAGCAGCTGTTTATACTGATATTGATAATTTACCTCTTAATGATATTAATGAGCATTTATGGATTAAAGATTTTTGTAAAACTTGTAATAGATGTGTAAAAAAATGCCCGGCTCAAGCAATATATAAAGATACTAAAGTTTTTGATAATGATTTAAATCAATATATTGATTATAAAAAGTGTGCTGTTCCTTTTTCACAAAACCAGGGGTGCACTATATGTGTTAAAGAATGTGTTTTTTTTAAAGCTCATTACAGTAGAATAAAAACTGCTTTTTTCCTTAATAAAGAAAAGTGTAATAATTAAAATAAGAATTGTGGTTCCTGAAATGGTGTATACTATTAATAGATGTATGACTAAAGATGATATTTGGTTTGTTCAAAGAAAACTCTTTTCTAATGATAAGGAGATTTAAAATGGAAGGCAAGATAATATTAAATTTGGCTATCGGTTTAGGTGGTTTTATAGCTTCTGAAAATGGCAACTTTGATTGGATTAAGGGAGATGGTGATATTTCTCTAAATACTGATGCTGGTGAAGTTTTTGAAGAATTTATTGAGGGTATCGATATTATCGTTATGGGTAACAAATCTTTTATACAAGGTTTAGCTAAAGATTTTAAAACAAAAAAAGTATTTGTAGCAACAAGAAAAAAAAGAGACGATGATGGAAATATCCACTTCATAAGTGGCGATATTGTAAAAATTATTAAAAATGAAAAAGAAAAAGGTAAAAAAATTTATTTATTTGGTGGTGGTGTATTAATTGATATATTAATAAAAGCTGATGTTATTGATGTATATATAATTGGTACCATTCCCACTATCTTAGGTAATGGACGCTGATTATTTTTAGATAATAACCCAACATTATTGCTCCATTTAGATAAATATACAATTGAAGAGGGGATTCCTGCTCTCCACTACTCAAAAAGGTAATTAGAAATGAATAAATATATTGAAGAATATAAGCAATATGTAAATAAAATAGGTAATAGATTAGGTTTATATAGATTAGTAACAAATAAGTACAATGTTAGTTCAGCCCTTTATCCTGGCTCCCATATAGATATTGATCCCTCTCTAGTTATTTCCAAAGTTACTTATATTGATAATTTTGAAGGAGCTATCAAGTTTTTTAAAAATATCGATGTCATTCGAGAATATTTAGAAACAAACAAAGAGTATAACAGTCATTGTGACATTAATTTTCTTGCAGAAGATTATACTAAACTTTTGAATGTGGATAATGTTGATTTGATTATTTCACAATATGCGGGGTTTGTGGGACAAGCAACCAAGAAATATTTAAAGGTAGGTGGTATTTTATTATGCAATGATAGTCATGGTGATGCCACTTTAGCCAAATTTGATAACGACTTTGAATTTATTGGAATTGTTGAAAGCAATAATAAAATAATGAGTAATAACTTAGATGAATATTTTAAATTACCAAGAGACAAATCAATAGATTTAGATATTGTAAGAACTAAAATGAAAGGCTTAAAATATATAGTAATGGCTGATAATTATATCTTTAGAAGAGTGTAAATATTTTATTACAATTTACACCAATAATTGGTAATTTTGTAGCTTAAATAAGAGTCATATTTTAATTGCATATTTCCCATTGTGCTTGGGCACCTTATTTCTACTTGAGAATATCCTCTAGCACTAATTTTTTCAGCTATTATTACTTTAATTGCCTTTACCATATTAGAATCTTTGATCTTCCCAGTTGATTAAAAAGATAAAATTATAAATGATAATATTATTTTATATAAGTGAAACACCACAAAAAAGTAAAGTGAAACACCACAAAAAAGTAAA
>CAZJGS010000102.1:0-2096 GCA_964545735.1 uncultured Spirochaetaceae bacterium | reverse complement strand
TGAAACACCACAAAAAAGTAAAATGAAACACCACAAAAAAGTAAAATGAAATGCTACAAATTTATGAAATTACTTTTATTTAAGTGGAAGATGTAGTATTCTACTATAGAGGGAAAATATGAAATACTACAGCAGAATTTTTGATGAAACATTAGATAATTATCTTTCAGCCTTTGGAGCAATACTAATTACGGGTCCAAAATGGTGTGGCAAAACAACAACTGCAATCCAAAAAGCAAAAACTGTTATTAAATTGCAAGATCCATCTAGATCAGAATACTATAAAAAGATGATTGATCTTGATTCTTCTCGAGTATTGCAAGGTGAGTATCCTATTTTAATTGATGAATGGCAAGAAGAACCTTCTTTGTGGGATATTATACGTAATTTGGTAGATGAAAAAGATCAAGTAGGTAGATATATATTAACAGGATCTGTTTTATTAAATACTACTAATATTAAGCATAGTGGAATTGGACGAATTGCTAAGTTAAAAATGTATCCAATGAGTTTGTTTGAATCAAAAGATTCTACTGGTAGTATATCACTCAAAGATTTATTTGATCATAAGAGTGATAATAATGGATTAAAATCTAACTTAAGAATTACAGATTTAGCTTTTTTGATTTGTAGAGGTGGATGGCCAACAAATATAAATAAATCAGAATCTAGGGCTCAAATGCTTGTTTCTAGTTATGTAGATTCTATTTGTGATAATGATATGGAAATGGTTGATGCAAGTTTAAAGAATCCTGCATTGGTTCGTTTTATATTACAGTCATATAGTAGAAATATTTCAACATTAGCTTCTAAAACTAAAATTAGAAAAGATATTATTACCAATTATGAAGATGTTTCATTGCCCACCTTATATAAGTATATAAATGTTTTAGAACAATTATTTATCATAGAGGATATTCCAGCTTGGAACCCAAATATACGATCAAAAACGGCTATAAGTAAAAGTAGAAAATTATGTTTAATTGATCCTTCAATAGCTGTAGCTGCTCTAAATATTAATTCAGAATATCTTTTAGAAGATTTAAATACCTTTGGTTTTTTATTTGAATCATTAGCAATAAGAGATTTAAAAGTGTATTCTTCATTATGTGGCGGGTCTGTTTCTTATTATAATGATAGATATGGGTTGGAGTGTGATGTAGTTTTACATCTAAAAGATGGCAGATATGGTTTAATCGAAGTTAAACTAGGTTCACGAGAAATAGAAAAGGGTGTAAATAATTTATTACTGTTAAAATCTTTAATTAAAGAACATAAACAAAAAGAACCTAGTTTTATAATGGTTTTAACTGGTGGGGAATATGCATATACACGAGAGGATGGAGTGCATATAGTTCCCTTAGGGTGTTTAAGACCTTAATAATAAATAATTTGATTTTAAGATATAAGTAGATTTCAATATTGTTATTGCTAAGTAATCTTGCCAAATAGTTGCATGCTTGTTTTTTAAATTACATAAAGCTATTAACGAGAATTATAATTCAGTTTTATCCACAAAAAAGCATCACACAAGTAATGCAAAATTAGAGGCTTTAAAAACAGAATAATTTGCTAAATTCTGTGTTATTCTTCTGTGGTGGCATAAAATTGTCTTATTAAATAGATAAAACCATTTGGGTAAATAATGTATTTAGTAAAAAATTAATAATTTACCCATTGGAAGTTACGAAGAGCCATTATAGTTTTTTTAAAACTTGGTTAGATGTAATTAATAAATTAAAAAAAATTTGGATTAAATAAAATGTTAGAATCAGATTTAGTAGAAAATATTAATAATTATTTAAAAAGGAAAGGAGTTAGATTTACCAACGAAATACGTATGGGAATTGGAATTCCCGATATTTCTTTTAATTTGGGAGCCAATATTCGTATGACTCCTGTAGATAATTATTTTTTAATTTCAATTTTTAGTTTTATCAATGAAAGGCAACAAGCGTCATTTTCTGAGATTAAAGAAGCTTTTCAATTTAGTTCTGAAAAAGTGAGAAAATATGTTTTTGAATTGGCAAATTTGTGTTTAGTTGAAGTAAAAAATAAAGTTATAAAGATTATTAAAAATATATTTAATTATAAAC
>CAZJGS010000101.1:0-8946 GCA_964545735.1 uncultured Spirochaetaceae bacterium | reverse complement strand
TAAACAAGCATATGTTGCACCAACTTTATGAACACCACAAGGGAACCATTTACCACAAAGTGCGATAATTCTAGCTTTAACGCCTGAGATTTCATGAGGAACTTCTAAGAAATTAACTTTACCAAATTCACCACCTTTTTCAACAGGCTCATTGTGCCAGGTAACTCTAAAAAGGTTAATTGGATCTACATCCCATAAGCCAGCGTTATCTAGTTTTTTCTTGATATCATTTGAAACTAAGGAAGGATCAATCATTTCCTTAAAGGTAGGTAATAGGATACCCTTTTCTTTACAACGCAGCACGTTTTTAGCCCTAACTTCAGGGTTAACGTTTAAATTAATTAGCATAAATTTATTTCCTCCAGGAATATTGTATATTTAACTAGTCATAGTATTGATATAAAATTAAAATTTGTAAAGTAAAAAATTCAAATATTTACATTTTTTATTGTTTTTTTTCGCTATTCCTTAAATTTTATATATATATTGATGTATTCATAAGAATTGAATAATTAGTGTACTAAACAATATTTACTAAACAAGTGTATAGTTTTATTAGAAATTTTCTAAATTTAGACCTATTTATTTGTATTTATATAAATTATAACTCAATTTTGGCCTAATTTGGATTACATTTAATATAATAATAATTATTTGAGGAATATAGAATGGAATATATAGAAAAAATAAAAAAATCATTTAAATTTTTTGGCTCTGGTAGTATCTAAAAGTTGGTGTTTCCATAAAATGGTATTTCTTGTTTGGCATCAAACTCAAAAGACTTTTCATCATCTTTATCTTTTTGCTTTTATCACCATTTAAGGCAAAAATGTAACATATATTCTTTTTTCTATTTTCGTTTACATCAGGTATATAGTAAAGTATTTCATTGAAATCCGCCTAATAAGAAATGATCTAAATCAATTAGTTTTGTAGCCAATCCATCTATATTGTCTATTGAAAAAATATGTTGTTGACATGGCTGCTCTAATATTATGTTTTATACCGTCCCGATGTCATTTAGGAGTTCTTGAGTTGAGTGTCTTATTATGCCCTTATGCGGAGTTGTTTTATCCTAATTGATTTCATTATATTTTGCTAAACTATCAACAGATATTTGATGCTTTTTTATCCTTTTACTGATAAAAAAAATTTGACAAATGGGGAAAAAAGAGTTATTGTGTAAAAAATAGAAAACGTTTGTTATTTATGCATAGCGAATTTTTCGCAAAGAAAGTCAGGAGGCTATAATGGATTTGGAAGCCAAATGTAAAATCAGAAACAAGAAGGGTTTTGATTTTGGATATACAGAAATTGTCTCGTCAAAAACTCATCCAGAAATGTTGATGAGTTTTGGTCTGTTGAAAATGAAACAGGGAGAGACCTATAAGAGCAACGATAATCTTGAAAGGATATTTCTTCTCCTTACTGGGAATGTTGTTTTGTCATGGGAAGATAATAGTGTAACGATTAATCGTGACTCTATCTTCAATGAGAACCCCAATACCTTAGACGTACCCGCAAAGGTTGTTGTAACGATAGAATGTCTTTCACAAACAGCTGAAATAACTGTTCATAAGACTGAAAATGAAACAATCTTTGATTCCCATTTCTATGTGCCTGAAGAGGTTGTACAAGAAACCCGAGGTAAGGGGACGATGAATGATGCAGGCACACGAATGGTACGCACAATTATGGACAAGTCCATTTCAAAAGAATCCAACTTTATGCTTGGCGAGGATGTTCACTATCCTGGTAGGTGGGCTGGATTTCCTTCCCATTCACATAATCAGCCAGAAATCTATTTCTATAGATTCTATCCAGAAAATGGATTTGGTCTTCTACGTTTAGGTGATCAGGGCGTCTGTCTTGAGCAGGATGATACAGTGATGATACCTCCAGATTTGGTTCATCCTCAGGTTGCTGCTCCTGGATATGCAATGTACTTCTTGTGGATTATTCGTCATCTAGAGGGCAATCCTTATCTTGGTCCTGACTTTGAAGAACAACACTTGTGGGCTGGAGAGCCAGATGCAATAATTTGGCCAGATGTTTAAAAATATGTTGATAAAGGTATGGAACGTTAGGTTCTATACCTTTTAGTTGAAAAGTTAATAGTGTTTTTTATTTGCTATAAAAAGAAAACGTTTGCTTAATTGATTTGGATTTGTTGCCTAAAATATACCGAAGGAATGAAAAGAAGCTTGTCATCGCTAGCATGACCTTTATTCTAATTTGTTCCAAAAAAAATGAGGAGATAGTATGAAAACAATACGATTGACAATGTCGCAGGCTTTGGTGAAGTTCTTGGATAATCAATATGTCAACTATGACGGAGAAGAAACAAAATTTGTCAAAGGCGTCATTGGTATTTTTGGACATGGAATAGTTGTTGGATTGGGTGAAGCACTCGAAGAGAAAAATCATTCCCTACAATTCATACAAGGTAAGAGTGAGCAAGGCATGGCACATATTGCCATGGGATTTGCCAAACAAAAGAAAAGACGTCAGATTATGGCAGTAACCAGCTCAATTGGCCCTGGAGCCTTGAATATGGTTACCGCAGCCGGTACTGCAAGTGCAAACCGAATACCAGTTCTCTTTCTTCCTGGTGACTCCTATGGAAATAGACAACCAGATCCTGTACTTCAACAGATAGAGCAGAGCTATGATCATAATATTACAGCAAACGACGCTTTCAAGCCTGTTAGCAAATATTGGGACCGTGTATCAAGACCCGAGCAGTTGATGACTGCCATGATTAGCGCTATGCGTGTTTTAACTAGTCCCTCTGAAACAGGTGCTGTAACAATCTGTCTTCCTCAAGACGTGCAAGGCGAAGCTTATGACTACCCTGAGGAATTCTTTGCCAAGAGAATACATTATTCCCAAAGGCGTTGTCTCGATGCTTCTTCTTTGCAACGTTTAATCCAGAAAATTCAAAAGAGCAAGAAGCCTTTTGTAATTTGTGGTGGCGGTGTTAAATATTCTGAAGCAGGGAAAGAGCTTAAAGCTTTCTGTTCTGCCTTTAATATTCCTTTTGGAGAAACTCAAGCAGGTAAAAGCACTATTGCTGCAGACTTTGCATATAATTTGGGTGGTGCTGGAGTAACCGGAACGCTTTCAGCCAACAAGATTGCAAAGGAATCCGATTTCATACTGGGAATTGGTACACGTTTGAATGACTTCTGCACTTCAAGTAAATCTGCTTATCAGCAAGATGTTTCTTTTGCTACCATCAATGTAAATGAGATGGATGCATTCAAGATGGGTTCAGACCCTTACTTCGCTGATGCTAAGCTCTCCTTAGAGCAACTCACCGCTGGTTTGTCTGCTTTGGGCTATAGCTCTTCTTACACAAATGAAATAGTTGATGCAAAAAAAGAGTGGGCAATTGAGCTAAAACGATTGTTCTCATTGGATCCTAAGGAAGGTCTTGCCCAATCAAGAGTATTGGGTGTGTTGAGTACTGAACTTGTAGGACCTGATTCAATAGTCGTAGTCGCCTCAGGTAGTCTTCCTTCTGATTGTCAGAGAGTTTGGAATACGAACTCACATAATGCCTATCATGCAGAATATGCTTTCTCTTGTATGGGATATGAGATTGCAGGTGCTATTGGTGCAAAATTGGCAGAACCTGATAAAGAGGTCTATGCTCTCCTTGGTGATGGTGGCTTCTTGATGTTGCACACTGAGTTGGTTACTGCCTTACAGGAAGGTATTAAAATTAACATTGTCTTGTTTGACAACCATGGGTTCCAGTGTATTCATAATTTGCAACGTAGTCAGGGCATTCCTAGTTTTGCCAATGAGTTCCGTGCAAGGGAAGAAGGAACTGCTAGATTGACAGGAAAATGCCTTGAAATTGATTTTGCTGCATTGGCAAGAGCGTATGGTGCAAACGGGTATGAAATTACCACCGTTAAACAGCTCAGAGAGGCTTTTGCTAAGACCCTATTATCTGACAAGCTCAATCTCCTCGACATTAAAGTATTGCCTGGAACCATGACCGATGGTTATGAAGCTTGGTGGAGAGTAGGAACAGCTGAAGTTTCCAATCATCCTGCTGTAGTTGAAGCCGCTAAAATGATTAAGCAGATGGCTTCAACAGCAAAACAATATTAGAAATAGAACATGTTTTTACCTCTTGTATGAGAGGCACCAATGGAATTAGATATAAAAGAATTAGGAGATTATTTATGATTAACAAAAATGACATTAAACTTGCATGTGCACCGATAAACTGGACGAATGATGATGCTCCGGAATTGGGTAAAGAGATAACATACCAACAGTGTCTTAGTGAAATGGCACTTTCTGGATACCAAGGAAGTGAAATTGGGAACAAGTATCCCCGTGACCTTTCAGTATTGAAGAAAGCGTTGCAGCTAAGGAATCTTGAGATTTGCAACCAATGGTTCAGTTGTTTTTTCACAACACGACCACAAGCTTTTACTATTGAAAAATTTATTGAGACTCGTGACTTCCTTCATGCCCTTGGAACAAAGATTATTGGCGTATGTGAAGTTGGTCTGAGTGTGCAGGGTGATCTTTCAGCTCCGCTATATGAGAATACCCCAACTCTAACTGATGAGCATTTTGAAAAGATTGCAAGAGGTGTGGAGATTCTCGGTGAACTTGCCCAACAAAAGGGCATGACAGTTGCATATCACCACCATATGGGTACAGGAATACAGACACTGGATCAGTACTCCCGTCTTATGGAGATGACAGATCCTAAGCTTGTTAAAGCCTTGTTGGACACCGGCCATCTCACCTATGCAGGTGAGAGTGCTGTAGAAGGTTTTGAGAAGTTCATAGACAGAACAGCACATATCCATTTGAAGGATTTAAGATCAAAGGTTCATAGTGAAGTGGGCCCTAAGCGCTACAGCTATGTAGGTTCTGTAATCAAGGGTGTGTTTACCGTCCCTGGTGATGGTGACATGGTGGACTGGAATGGTGTATTCAATGTAATAAAGAATAGTGATTACAAGGGTTGGATTGTAGTAGAGGCCGAACAGGATCCTTTTCTCTATGACCCACTTGAGTATGCACAAAAAGCCCTAGCTTTCATAAAGAAAGGTCTTGATATTTAAATTTGGAGGAAATTATGCAATTTTCACTACATGGACTGCTTGTGAGATACTCAAATGTAGCTACTGATATATCCTGTGCAAAAAGTGCGGGGTATGATGCAGTTGAACTTCATACTGATAAGTTGGACAGATACCTCGCATCAGGATTTACTGGAAAAGATTTGAAAAAGATACTTGATAAGCACTCAATGAAGGCTAACTGTATCGATATCATCGGGGGTGTAGAAACCCAGGATCAGAAGAAATTTGAAGCTGTATTAAAAAAGGCTGAGCAGTTGGTCGATACTGCGGTAGCGATTGATTGTCCCACTATCCAGCTCAATGCCTTTATGGAACTTGCTGAGGCATCGACACAAGAAAATATTAATTTTACTGCTGCCAATATCAGAAAGATCTGTGAGATTGGCCAAAGAAAAAACATCCGATTCCAGTATGAAGGCGCTGCATGGACACCAATACACTCAATCGAGCATTACAAGATGCTTGCACAAGAGGTTGCAATGCCCAATTTTGGATTTGTAATTGACTTCTGGCACTTTTGGGCAAGCAGAGGAGGCACTCCGGACGAGATTGCCAAACTGGACAAGAACCTTATTTATGGAGTTCATGTCGCCGATGGTTTTAGAGTCAAAAAAGGTGAGCCTTGGATTGACGAGACCCTTCTCAGAGGTGCTTTGCCTGGCGACGGATTAGTGCCAATCAAAGAGTGGATTGATGCAGTGAGGGCCACCGGATATGATGGATATTACGCAGGCGAAATTCTTTGTCATAAATTGTGGGAAGCTGATTTGTTTGATATATCGGCAGATGCTTTAAAAAGAATGAAATCTTATTTTTAATAAAAAGGAATAGTATTATGTATAATGAAGAGAGACGCCTCGACAGGCCGTATCGTTGGGCTATGATTGGTGGTGGAAGAGGTAGTCAGATTGGCTATATCCATAGATCAAGTGCTAATAGAGACGGTAATTTTACCTTGGTAGCAGGTGCCTTCGATATCAATGCTGAAAGGGCCGTTGAGTTTGGTTCAAACATTGGTGTTGCTCCAGGTAGATGTTATGCAGACTATAAAGTGATGTTACAAAAAGAGAAGGAAAGGGAAGATGGGATTGAAGTTGTTTCAATTGCTACTCCCAATAAGTTCCACTACCAGATGTGTAAGGATTCTCTCGAGGCAGGTCTTCATGTTATATGTGAGAAACCTCTTTGCTTTAGTATTTCAGAGGCTGAAGATTTGAAAAAGACAGCTGAAAAACACCAAAGGCTAATCTGTGTTGCCTATGGATATACCGGACATCAGATGGTTCATCAGGCTCGTAAGATGATAGAGAATGGTGATATCGGAGATGTTAGGGTCATTACTATGCAGTTTGCCCATGGTTGGCACAATGAAGAGGTTGAAAAAAACGATCCAGGAACAAAATGGAGAGTCTCTCCTGCCGTAGTGGGATCGACCTATGTCTTGGGTGATATTGGCACACACAACTTGTGTATGGCAGAACTTATGGTTCCTAATTTCCGTATCAAGAAATTGTTGTGTACCCGTCAGAGCTTTATCAAAAGTAGAGCTCCCCTTGAAGACAATGCTTTCGTCCTTCTAGAATTAGAAGGGGGTGCAGTTGCCAACATGTGGGCAAGTGCAGTCAATGCAGGAGCAACACATAATCAGAAGATTCGTGTCGTTGGATCCAAAGCAAGCCTTGAGTGGTGGGATGAACACCCCAACCAACTTGTCTATGAGGTTCAGGGTAAACCTAAACAACTCCTTGATCGTGGAACTGGATATCTTTATTCAGATGACTTCATGATTTCGATGGATAGGATTGGTGGAGGACACGCTGAAGGATTGTTTGAATCCTGGGCAAATCTCTACAACCAATTTGCTTTCGGCATGAAGGCTATGGACAATAATGACGAAAAGACACTTGCTTCCATGGTATTTCCTGGTATTGATGAAGGAATAGAAGGGGTGAGGTTCTTAGAGAACTGTGTGGCATCTGCTGACAACGGTTCTGTGTGGGTTGAATACAAATAATTGAGCAACTGAGGAGTTCTGATGAGTATACACTTAGGGATAGCACCTTGTTCCTGGGGAATTGAAGACATAACAAACAAGAACAACCCTTCTTGGCAAAGAGTTATGGATGAAGCTTCGCAAACAGGATTCAACGGCATTGAATTGGGCCCTTATGGGTTTTTTCCAACCGAGCCTTCTCACCTTAAGGGTATACTTGCCTCAAAAAAACTAGCTCTAACAGCCGGCACGCTTTATGATAACCTTTCTGAATCTGCAGATACAGACTATCTGCTGAATAAGAGCCGAAACATCTGTTCCTTATTGGCTCAAGTACAAGAGGAAAGAGGGTTTTTAGTCATAATTGATGCAGTAAAGGATGACAGAAACTTCACCGCAGGACATCCGAAACTTGCAAAACGACTTAATGTGAGTGCTTGGAAATCTTTGATAGACAATATTACCAAGATATCGACAATTGCCAAAGAAGAGTTCGGTATTAGGGCTGTAGTTCATCCCCATGCTGGCGGATACATTGAATATCAGGATGAGACAGAGAGAGTTGTTAATGACATTGAAGACTCTCTTTTAGGCTTATGTCTGGACACTGGGCATCTTTACTATGCTGGAGATGATCCCTCTGAAAGTTTGATACATTTCCAATCGCGCTTGGATTATGTCCACTTCAAGGATATTGATAGGGCTGTGTATGAAAAAGCCTTGTCTGAGAACTTAGGCTTCTTTGATGCCTGTAAGAAACAAGTGATGTGTTCCATTGGCAAAGGATGTCTCGATTATGGTGCAATATTCCAAGTCTTGGATACTATAGGATACCAGAATTGGGTAACCGTTGAGCAGGAGAGAGATCCCTTGGATATTCTCGGTATTTTGAGCGATCTCACTGCAAGTCATGACTTTCTTCTGGATGCCATGCATAGGCTCTAGACTCCCTTGATTTGTAAATTCAAAATTGTTGTCAACTGTATACAAAAATGTCTTATATAAAATAATCTTAATTATTATGATTCTTCAATAAATTATTTATCAAAAATAAGTAAATTCATCTAAACTTAGAGGTTCCTATTTATCAGTTTTTAAGCTTTCTGAACTTTTAGATATGCAAAATTTACCTCCGTTTCAATATAAAGAGGATCCTTATCTGATATAGGTATTTCATCGCTTGTGAGTTTCATATATTTGACGATTTGATTTACTTTATCGTTAAATAAAGGACAACCCATTTATTATTAATAATCCTGTAGCTCAGCATCACTAATAGCGATACCATTTTTAGTTTCTCTTGACCCTTTTTTTTCTAGCATATTAGTAAAAAAGCTGTCATATAATCTTTTTTCTAAAGGATAATTCTGGTACTAAATTCATTAAAAACATGTGGAGTCTTCTCTCGCTTTTGATAAACCTCTTTTTCATGAATTTCATAATAATAGAAATGGCTCTACTAAGCGCCTTTTTTAACATTTTGCGTATGGTCCGAATTTCTCTTGAAATAGGAGAAAGCGGGTTTTTAAGTTCTTTAGCAATTTGTTTTAAAGATTTTCTAGTAAGTAAAACACCATATATTTTGCTCTATATTACAGAGATAAATGATTAATAAAAGTCATAATTTTTATTTCCTTTGACAAATAACCAATAATACCAACAACCTAAAGTCAAGAATAAATTTAAAAGTGTTACAAGCAATAAAAAATACCAATTTGAATAAATAATATTTGGCACTATTAACTGAAATTATTAAGTTTTCAATACTAAATTCAAGAAAAAATAATAATTTAAGTAACGTTTATGTATTAAATTTATACATTAAAAGAAAAA
>CAZJGS010000100.1:0-9029 GCA_964545735.1 uncultured Spirochaetaceae bacterium | reverse complement strand
CCAATAGAAATATATCTCAAACTCTTTATATCAGCAAAGTCTGAATCAAAAAGAACAACCTCTTATATTTTAAGAGGGAGTCATCAATAAATAATTCAAATATGTAACGAAATATAGTCTATAAAACTGTCAAACCATTAGTGAGGGTTGTTATAAATTTTATAGTGACACTTAATTCACTATTGTGTTGATTAATATACCTGCCATCACATTAATAAGCCTTTATTAATTTTTCTAGTGCAAAAATAAATGTTGCAAAAACCAAAACATTAAATTACAATAAATAAAAGTTATGTATAATAATATAGTTTTATAATGATGATATTATTATAGTGCCCATATTTAGAAATTCTTATTGAGGTGTTTTTAAATGAAAAATTTTTTGAGCTTTGGAGCAATCAGGTGTCTTAGCCCTTATGGTTATGGAATGTGAGCAACAAGTCTCAATATAGGAAGATAAATTCCGTCTCAGGGCGGTATGGGATTTTTGATAAGTTATAGAATTATGTTAATCAACATTTATATATATTGGTTTTTTTAATTTATTCTTTATTTTCTAGGAGGACTCTTGTGAATAAGCTCTATGATTCCGTAATAGCAACCTTTAAAGGTAAGCCAGGCGCACTTCTTTCGGTACTAGAGGAGGTGCAACGTAAAACAGAACACACCTACCTAAATGAGCAAGCTTTGCTGTATATAGCAGAACATATGGAGGTGCCTCTCTCGCAGGTTTACTCTGTCGTTACCTTTTATTCCTTCTTCAACCTCAAGCCCCAAGGGGATCATACCATCACCGTATGTAGAGGAACTGCATGTCATACCCAAGGCTCGAAGCCATTACTTGATGATGTAATGGCCATGTTGAATTTACATGAGAGCGAAAGTGGTGAGGATGAGACATCATTTACCACTTCCGATATGCGCTTTACTGTGCGCACAGTTGCCTGTTTTGGCCAGTGTGCTCTCGCCCCTGTCATCGCTGTTGATGAGGTTATCTACAGCAGAATGACTAGTGATAAGCTCGCCACGCTTCTAAAACAACTTATGGCAAAGAAGGTGAACTCATGAAGCAACTTATAGAAAAACTAAGAGCTAAAGGTGGACTTTTGCTCCACCCTGATTGTGTAGATATTGCAGTGGGAGTTGGAACCTGTGGTCTGGGTAATGGAGCTGGTGAACTTCTCAAGGCTATAAAAGATGAGATTGCTTCCAAGAAGCTTGATATCCAGGTGCGTAGTGTTGGTTGCTTTGGATTCTGTGCTAATGAACCTTTGGTCAATATTCACCTTCCTGGACTGCCCTTGCTTATTTTGGACAAGGTTCAGATTGAGGACCTTCCCTGGATCTTCTCCTCTATAGAGAAAGGATCCTTTGACAAGGACCGGGTGCTCTGCAAAATATCAGAATGGGACCATCTGGGAACTTTCTTTACCTATGGCAAAGGATTTGATTCGATTCCTGAATGGAATGAGATTTCTTACTTCCGCTGCCAGAAGAAGATAGTACTGCGCCATGCTGGACTAATCGACCCCACTTCTTTAGAAGAATACCTTGCCGTGGGAGGCTACTCTGCCTTTTTAAAGGCCGTTTGGGAGATGAGTGAGCAAGAGGTTCTCCAAGAAGTAAAAGACTCCAAGCTGAGAGGCCGCGGAGGGGCAGGATTCCCCACTGGCCGTAAGTGGGAGCTGATGAACAAGAACGAAGCAGAGAAGAAATTTATTATCTGTAATGCTGATGAAGGGGACCCTGGTGCGTACATGAACCGCAACGAGCTGGAAAGTGACCCTCATATGCTCATAGAGGGGATGCTCATTGGTGCCTATGCCATGCATACCTCTAACGGAATTGTCTATGTGAGGGCAGAGTACCCGTTGGCAGTCGAGAGACTGAAACTTGCTGTCCAACAGGCTAGAGAGATTGGACTGCTCGGTAAGAAGATACCTAACACCCACTTCCAGTTTGACATTGATATAGTTGAAGGAGCCGGTGCCTTTGTGTGTGGAGAAGAGACAGCCCTCATTGCATCGGTGGAGGGCAAGGCTGGTAGACCTACCATGAAGCCTCCATTTCCCGCTCAAAAAGGATACCTCGGGTATCCAACTACGATCAACAATCTTGAGACTTGGTGTAATGTTCCGGTGGTTATCTCCATGGGAAGTTCCTGGTTTAAAAAAACAGGTACGAATGATAGCCCAGGAACCAAAGTATTCTCTCTCGTCGGAAAGGTAAAGAACACAGGACTTGTGGAACTACCCTTGGGTGAAACCCTCAGTACTCTCATATATGAAGTGGGAGGAGGATCTTCATCACCTAATAAGAAAATCAAGGCAGTGCAGTCCGGAGGTCCCTCTGGTGGTTGTATCCCTGCCTCGAAGTTTGACATCCAAATTGACTATGCAAAATTGCAAAGTTTAGGGGCTATCATGGGATCGGGAGGCATAGTTGTCATGGATCAAGACAATTGTATGGTCGATGTCGCCAGATACTTTATTGAATTCACCCACAAGGAATCTTGTGGTAAGTGTGTCCCATGTAGGGAAGGACTTGCCCAAGAATTGGCCTTGTTAGACGGTATAGTCCAAGGTAGGGGAGAAGAGAAAGATCTCCTCATGATGGAGGAATTGGGACTGAACATCTGTGATACTGCAGTATGTGGTCTTGGTCAGTCAGCACCGAATCCGGTTTTGACTACCCTCAAATATTTCAGGAATGAGTATGAGGAGCATATTCACCGACACCACTGTTCAAGTGGTACCTGTGAAGATTTAATCACTGCTCTATGCTCGAACTCCTGTCCGATGCACATGGACATACCCGCCTACCTTCAATTATTGAAGGAGAATCGGTTAGAGGAGGCATTTGAGTCTACCCTTCAGGATAACCCATTACCAGGAACTATTGGTAGGATTTGTCACTTCCACTGCCAGATGCGTTGCAGACGCGATAACATCGATGATCCTGTGCACCAGGGAGAGATTCATCGCTATCTAGCTGACACCATGTACACTATGGGACGAGAGAATGCTATCTACAAGAAACTTATCGATGGAATGCTTCCCTCTACCGGCAAGGAGATTGCCATCATAGGTGCAGGTCCTGCAGGACTTACAGCAGCGTTCTACTTGGTAAGACTTGGACATAAGGTCACCATTTTTGACTCCAATGATAAGGCCGGCGGGGTCTTAAGGTATGGAATACCTTCCTATCGTCTTCCTAAGGATATTTTGGACAAGGAACTGGAACTTTTTGATGAGCTCGGGGTAAAGTTCGTTTTCAACACGGAATTGGGAAAACAAGTAAGTCTAGAAAAATTACAAAAGGATTATTCTAAAGTCATTCTTTCCATCGGTGCCTACCGACATATGAAGCTGGACATCCCAGGTATTGAGCTTAGTGGTGTGTTGCAGGGAACTGATTTGTTAGAAAAATTGGAAAAAGAGCAACCTATCTCCATTGGTAAGAGAGTCGTAATTATTGGTGGTGGAAATGTGGCCATCGATGCAGCTCGTACGCTTTGGAGAAAAGGCTGTGAGGTTATCGTTGCCTATCGTCGCGCAAAGGAAGATATGCCTGCAAACAAGATTGAAATCAATGAGGCAATCGAGGAAGGAATTGAATTCTCCTTCATGAGTGCACCTGTGCAGGTTATTGGTGATGGTAATGGTAAAGTTGAGGCCTTTGAGATCATGGAAATGATTCAAGGCTCATACGATCTTTCCGGTAGGCGCAAGCCTTTGGATAGTGGAAACACTATGCGTATTCCGTGTGATACGGTAATCGTAGCAATCGGGGAGCATGTAGACAGTGGTCTACTCATAAGAGAAGGTGTTGCAACCGACTCGCATGGTAATGCTTGTATAGAGAGATACTCCTACAAGACCAACCTTGAAGATGTATATGCAATTGGAGACTTAGTTACTGGACCCGCAACTGCTGCAGAAGCTATGGGGTACGCCAAGGATGCTGCTGAGGTCATCGATTATGATTTGACTGGTAAGAGAAGGTTTTCTTCCCTGTTTGAGACATTCTCTTATAGTAATGAACCTCCTGAGGAAGTTCAGGCATGTAAGAGCATAGCACCAAGACATTTGAAGGTTCTTGAAAGAAAAGGAAACTTTTCAGAGGTGAATCGGGGATATCTAGGAGAACAGGCAAGGCTTGAGGCTTCTCGATGCCTAAGATGTGATATTCGCTACACTGAGTTCAAGGGGGTTTCAAATGACTAAGGAAAAGGTAGAACTGATCATTGATGGACAGACTGTGAGCGTCTACAAAGGAATAACAATATTGGAGGCATGCCTCCAGATAGGGATAAAGGTCCCCACACTATGTCACTTGGAGGAAGTCGCATCTCATGGATCGTGTGGAATCTGTGTAGTAGAGGTTAAAAACTCCCCACGTCTGGTAAGATCGTGTAAGAGCACAGTCCTTCCTAAAATGGAAATAACAACTAATAATGAGAGAATCAGGGCTTCTAGAAAGTTAAATCTTGAGCTTATCTTGGCAAACCATCCTTTAGAATGCCTCACCTGTGAGCGAAACCTCAATTGTGAGTTGCAAAGTCTTGCAAAACAACTGGGAGTAAGTGAGAGTAGATTCCAACGAACTAAGAAGAAGTTGCTTCCTCTTGACTGGTCATCTTCTTCTCTTGTGAGAGATCCCAACAAATGTATTCTTTGCAACCGTTGTGTGGAAGTCTGTGCAGAGGTTCAAAGTGTCCATGCAATTGATATTGTAGGTAGAGGGCTTTTTAGCAAAGTTGCTACATTCATGGACAGAGGTTTGGGCAGTTCGGTCTGTACCAACTGTGGCCAGTGTGCCCTAGTTTGTCCCACTGGTGCCATAGTTGAGCGCTCAAATATTGACGAGGTCTTTGCAGACATCTCTAATCCAGAACTTATCACCGTCGTTCAAACTGCTCCTGCCATACGTGTTGGCATAGGAGAGGCAATGGGTATGTCTTATGGTGCTTTGGTAACTGGCCAGATGGTAGCCGGCCTTAGGCGACTTGGATTTAAAAAAGTCTTTGACACCCAGTTTGCAGCTGATCTGACTATTATGGAAGAAGGACATGAGCTTATCAAGAGAATCCAAACGGGAGGAACACTTCCTATGATTACATCTTGTTCTCCAGGCTGGATAAAGTTCATAGAGCATTTCTTTCCTGAGCAACTGGATAATCTCTCTACTTGCAAGTCTCCTCAACAGATGTTTGGTGCGATTGCCAAGACCTACTATGCACAAATAGCAGGACTGGATCCAAGAAATATCAGGGTAGTTTCCATCATGCCATGTACAGCCAAGAAGTTTGAAGCCGGTAGAAATGAGATGGATGGGGCTTTCGATTTCTGGAAAGAAGAGATGAATCTTGATGAAAATGAGAGGTTTGCTGATGTAGATTATGCACTCACTACTCGAGAACTTGCTTCTATGTTCAAACGTGTAGGAATCCAGTTTTTATCACTTGATAAAGAGGAATTCGATAGTCCTTTGGGAGTATCTACAGGAGCCGCAGTCATCTTCGGGGCAACCGGAGGTGTTATGGAAGCAGCACTTCGTACAGCCTATGAGGTTCTTACCAAAAAGACTCTTCCTTCAGTAGAGTTCAATCAAGTCAGGGGAATGGAAGGTATTAAGGAAGCAACTGTCATGGTTGGAGATTTGCCATTGAAGGTTGCTGTTGCTCATACCTTGAGTAATGCAAGAAAATTGATGGAGCAAATCAAAAGAAAAGAATCTCCCTATGCATTTATTGAGATTATGTCCTGTCCTGGAGGATGCCTCGGGGGTGGGGGACAACCTATTCCTACAAATTCAGAAATTCGAAAGAAGAGGGCAGAGTCAATATATCTGGAGGATCGTAATTTACCTATACGCAAGTCTCATGAGAATCCTGCAATTCAAGCATTGTATGATCAGTTCCTCATAAAGCCATTAGGAGAGAGACCACATCATCTGCTTCATACTAACTATAGTAAGAGAGGAGAGTATAAATCCTTTGAGCCTAGTGGGACAAACCCAAGTTAAGGTAAAATACTATAGCTTTGCACTTTTTAAAGGTTGTAAAAACTGAATGTACTTGTATGTAGAAAAGCTATAGAAAGTAAAATTGTATATGTAATGAAAAAGAGAGACTAGAGCCGGGATGTTCTAGTTTCTTCTTGTCTTAAAAATTGTTTACAGAACTCACTATAAGATGAAGGGAGGCCTATTCGTTTACAATACTGTTCTCCCATGGTGATGAAAGTGAGCTCAATTATCGTTTTGGTGGGATACCAGTTGTCCGCACTTCACTTGTTTCGATAATGCGAACCGCACTGAACGATTCGGACAACATCTCCATCAATTCGATAGACAAGCCGGTTGCAGTGTCATCAATCCTTCGACTCCAATATGGAGCAAGATCACCAGATAACCGCTCTGGCTTACCTAACCCTTTGTAGCCATTTCGGTCAATGTCTTTAAGAAGCTTTAGAATCTGATTCAAGGTTTTCTTATCTTGCTTTGTCCAGTATTCGAAATCCTGCCAAGCATCGTCCGTCCATGCCTTAATCAAGTACATCCACCTCGTGGATAGTGCCTCCGGTCGATTCCATCTGGGCAATAGATTTCTTGAGTCTTGCCATGTTATGCTCGCTGTAGAACGGATCAACGGCCACCTCAAAAGGGATGCGCTTCTCCCTGGCTACCTTCGTGGCGAAGATGGTGAAAGCCGCGGTAGGCGTTAAACCAAGTTCCCGGCAAGCCTTCTCCATATTGCTTTTCAAATCCGCATCCATGCGAAAATTAATATTTACGGTTGATTGTCCCATAGACTTCTCCTTGTTAATTACAATATAGGACTTTATAATGCGAAAGTCAATATTCTTCATTACAAATACAGATATAAGCTATACTAGAACGTTAGGCCAAGCGAGTAGTTATTTTCAACAAGGACCATAGTAGTAACTCAACTTTCGGGGTAACTTCCGCTTCTGAAGATATCCTCGTTACTATAAAGGCATCAATGACGATAATTTCATTATTCTACGCTAACCTGAAATAAATATAACAATTCTTGAGGCTGCACCTGCAAGCAAGGAGTTTAGTGATAAGGTGTGGGGAGGATCTGAAACGAGTGTAGAAGGAACAGGAACCGCCATAGGGACGGGGGCAAGCAATACAGAGAAAATCGTAGAGAAGTTCGGCCATGCCGAGCCATATAACAATAATACTGACTATGCAGCAAAGCTGTGTGCAAACCTGGTTGTAAGCGAGGATGGCGTAACGTATGATGACTGGTTTCTGCCGAGTAAGGATGAACTGAACCTGATGTTTGAGAATCTCAAAAAAAACAATATAGGGGGTTTTTCTGACGTAGCATACTGGAGTTCCTCCGAGTTCAGGGCGAACGGAGCGTGGTACCAGGGCTTGCTAAGTGGGTATCAGAGCGGCCGCAGTCGAGACTTTGACTACTGGGTTAGGCCTGTCCGGGTTTTCTGATGAGTAATTCAACAATTTACCTATTACCCCTTGATGGAAGGGCAGGGGACGAAAGCCCCCTGCTGAATCACAATGGTGTTGTATTACGATCTTCCCGTTTTTCAGGATGTGTAGCCGCTAGTGCTTCTGCTCTTTTCGTCTGTGTGTAGTGGAGGAACATTGCATTGTTTGCTCTGCTGCCTTCATTCGAACTTCTAAATCGCTAAATTGTAACATTTAATTTAGAATGATCACCATCCAACTAAACCTTATCTACTGTACAATAAGATTATTACTTTTCTTGTGCAAAAAAGTTGCATAATGTATTTATTCGGAGCAAGATTTTTATATGGAGAAAGGTTCATTATAATTTCTTTCAAGTGAATATTTTAAATGCATTATTTGATTCATCATTTTCTTCAATATAGAATAAAGTGCTATTTATAAATTCATCACATAAATTTATATCTTTGGACATAGTAATAAATTCTATTTCTGTAATATATTCATCCAGATAAAGTTGATTTAATAATTTTAAATTATCATTTTCTAAGTAATTATTTTTAGTATTCAACAATTCCTTAAAAGGATCAGTTTGTTTTAGCAAATTATTAATAATATCTTCATTATCTTTAAAAAAATCTTTCTTTATTTTTTTTATAGAAAATCCCTCTTCATTTATTCTAAAACAAGTGACATTGAAAGGGACACAATATCTTGATGATAATTGCATTACAATATTTAAATAATTTGACTCATCAAATTTCCCATCTCTGATTATAATATTATTTATAGCTTCTTTTATTGCATCACTTGGTAGTAAAAACTCAGCAGCAAATCTATTTGCTTTTATTTCTCTCTCATTTAGAGATTCAAAATCGCAGGGGATACCTAAAATACCATTTGGGATATCTTTTTTAAAGTGGTAGTACTCGTGGGCAATTGCAAAAATTTGATATATCAAAGGCTTATTTCCGTTAATAACAATCCAGGTATATTTACTACTTGGATATTTAAAAATCATTGCGTCTAATTGTTTTGCACTCTTGTTAAAATCATAACTAATAATTCTTAAATTTTCTTGATAATTTATAAATGAAAAAATATCTCTTCCTATTGGAGCTTTACCATAAGAAGCTCTTTCTTCGCTAGCAAAATTCTTCACTAAAGCCAAATCTTTTTCATTTAATGTTGAATCGTCAAACTCAAAATTTGGAGTCATATTAATCAAAAAGTTATTTTTCATAATATCTCTTTTTTAATACCATAAGGTATTCTTGAGTTGCAATATTTTTGCATAGTTTTTCTATATCACTAGAGCTAACGCCATAGGATTGCCCTTTTAAAAATGCAAATGGTTTTTCATCAGATTTTTCTTTCCAATATTTATTTTCATCAATACTAGAAAGGGCACAAAACTTGTTAAAAAGATCATCACTAGGATAATTATTATTTGATTCAATTTTTGAAACTAATGTGTGAGATTTTAATCCTAGTTGTTGTGCAAATTTTTGTTGAGATAATTTATTATTAACTCTGTATTCTTTAAAATCAGAACTGAATAACTC
>CAZJGS010000099.1:0-9082 GCA_964545735.1 uncultured Spirochaetaceae bacterium | reverse complement strand
CTTTCGTTCCATATATCGTTGAAACGATGAAACGATGAAACGAAAGAAATAACGAAAGTAATAAAATTGCATATTGTACTTCACTAAATAGCTATAAAGAGCTTTAAAGCTCATCTCTAAAAAAACTCTCCTAAGTTTAAAAATAATGAAACGATTAGAAAAGTAAAAAAACCCTAAACAATAAATAGGCTTTATCTCTCTATTTATTATTTAGGATAAAATTATCACTCAAATTATTTTTATTGAATAGCTTTATCTATTCAACTTTGTTTATATTGTTTAAAGGCTTAGATTAAAGGGCACTTCTAGTTGAACTAATAGTTTGCTCAATTAGTGAATCTATTGTAATGATTCTCTGATCTCTTAATATAGTTTTTACTGTATTATTAAGAGGCTCAATAAGGGATGATTTTATTGCACTTGTACCTTTTGCAATTCCCAAGATATTTAATACTGGAGCTGCTGTGCAATCTACATCTAATCCACAACCACATATGATTCTTGTGGTAGCTTCAAAATCATTATTACCATACCAAAGTGCTATAACTTCTGCCACTGCATTTGGATAAGAGTGAATCCAGTTATAGTATCTATACTTTTCACTGGCGACTTTCCAAGCTTCTTGCCAGGATGAATATTTTTGACATAAATTATATGCATAATTTACTACATCAAAGAATTCACTGTCATTTGGAATATAACTGATAGTCTTTTTGATCACATCTTTCATATCATTTATTACAAATGCTAGAGAAACCATAACTGAATTAAACATACCACCAAGAATTCCACTATTACTATGGGATACTACTCCATCATAAATAGCTAATTTAGCTGCCATTTCAGGATTTCCTGGACTAACCATTCCATGAATTAAAGTTCTCATTTGCACTCCAATCCAATCACTAAAATAGTTGTTTAAAGTTCCTGAAACTGGGGGATAAATACCTCGTCTCAAGTTTTCTAGTGCTATTCTTTCCGCACTATAGCCATCAGCGATATTTTCAAGCCAGGCTTCAGCAATATCATTTGAATCAAGATTGTATCCTAATTTTTCAAACAAATCTAAAAACACCAATTCATAAGTAATATCATCATTGTAAGTTTCAGGTGTTCTCAAATAATCAATAATATTATTACCATATACTTTTTCAATATTCTCTTTGGTATAACCCTCAATTTGAGTACCTAAGGCACCACCAATTAATTGAGCTAACCAACCAGCTTTAATTGCTTCTTCAAATTCTTTACTATTACAATCATAATTATAACAATCAAATGAAACTTTTTTCTTTATATCGTCCCAAGTATTATATTGCTTAAACTTATGATAATTTGAACTCTTATCAATTGGCGCTTCATTTAAAGCTTTATAAATTTTTGCAGTTACTCTTTGAAGAGTACCAGGCTCATTATCTTCAACGGCCTTTAAGCCCTCTAATATAAACTTTTCAGCCTCTTCAACTTTATAACCCTTATTTCTCATAGCTTGTATAGAGGCAATTACCAAGTGACATGGAGCATTACTACCTGGAACAAAAGATACCCAATCAGATAATAATTGATTATCTGATTGCTCTCCCGCCCTTACATAGTGCATCCAATCTATTTTATGTTTGCTATCATCCACTTTTGGAATAGCATTATCTAATTGTGATCTTTCAAATTCACCTGCATTCATATTATTAAATACTCCTCTTCTTTGCTTTCATGTCTCTGTATGAATATATTGATATGGTTACGATTGTAATAACATATGGAATTGTATTTACCAATTGTGATGGTAAATTAAACATTTGTAGTCTAACTGATAAAGAATCGGCTATACCAAAGATTAAGGAAGAAGCGAAAATCCCAAAAGGGTTCCCTCTACCCATAGCTTCTGCTGCCATACCAATCCAACCACGACCTGCAATCATATTTCTTGAGAAAAATGATACATAACCCATAGACATAAAGGCTCCGCCTAATCCTGCTATAGTCCCTGCAATTGCAAGTGTTATGTATTTATATTTCATAATATTAATACCAACAGATTCAGCTGCTACTCTATTTTCTCCAACACTTCTTATTCTTAGTCCTAAAGGTGTTCTTTTAAACAAATAGGCAAGTACAAACATTAGTATAAAGGCAACATAAGTTAAGATATTATGACCTGATATTATCTCACCTATAATTGGGATACTCTCTAATAAAGGAATATCGAAATCACTTACAACAGGATTGGCTAAACTTTGAGTTGAGCCCTTCTCTCCTACTACAAAATAAATAATAAAAATAGTTAAACCAGCGGCTAAAGTATTAATTGCTATACCTGCTAATATTTCCACACTCTTTAGTTGCAAAGTTGCATATCCAAAAAGGAAAGAAATAGCTATTCCACAAAGAATTGCGACTATTACACCACCAAAAGCACTATTAGTATAATAAGCTCCAACAGAACCACTCATAGCTGAAAGCAACATAATACCTTCAATACCAATAGGATCAATTCCGCCTTTTAGAAATACCATACAAGATAAACCAGCAAAAAGAATTGGAGTCATTACCCTTATAACAGTAAATGCATATTCTGGAGTCAAAAATGATAATATTAAATTTAACATGTTGCTACCTCAAATTCTTTTGTTTCTTTCACTGTTAATTTCTTTTTATAACCTTCTAGTAAATACTGTGCTGAAACTAATATAATGATGATTGCTTGAATAATTGCAATCATTTCACCTGGAACATCCGATTTCAAGGACATAACATCAGCTCCAACTCTCATATAAGCTAAGAAAAGGGCAGCAAATGGAACAAACGCTGCTTTTCTTTTGGCTAGTATTGCTATTAAAATACCATCCCAACCATATCCGGTAAGAGAGGTATATTGGAATCTAGAATACATTCCAAACATATTAACAGCTCCACCTAGTCCTGCTAAAAAACCACCAAATAAAGCTGATAAAACAACTAATCTATCAATCTTCATACCAGCATATCTAGCCATTTTTGAATTTTGTCCAATTATAGTTACTTTAAAACCAAAAGAAGTTTTGTTTGTAATAAACCAAACAATCACTACACATAACAATGCAATAAATAAACCTGTATTGATTCTTGTCACTGAGAACAATCTTGTTAATTGAGAGCCCTCTGGGAATTTATAAGAAAAAGCAGTATTAATTTTTGGATCTAAAAAATGACCAACAATAATATATAAGCCAACATAGAAACAAATATAATTGAGCATAAGAGATGTTACTAAAACATTCGAATTACATTTTACTTTTAATACAGCGGGAATAGCACAAACTACACCACCTGTTAGTGCCCCTGCTAGCATAGCAATTGGAAGTGGCGCATTAAAAAACAATATTACAGCTGCGGCTACTGCTGCAGATATAAAGAAAGCTCCTTCCATGGCCAAGTTAAACATTCCAGATCTTTGAAGTAGTATTACAGAAAGGCCTGTAAACATTAGAGGAACACTTCCCTCAATTACACTACCAAATCGTCTTATAGACTGTAATGGACCAAACATAAAGCTGGTTATAGCTACTTGTGGATTATTACTAATAACTAAAATAATTAAAAAAACAATTATTAAAGAAATACCTACTGCTAATAGTGTTCTTAAAGTTTCAATATTTTTAGTTTTAATTTGAAAATTCAACTTTTTCATATTATACATCTCTCTTTTGTTTTTTTAGACCTAACATATATTGACCCAACTCTTCTTCACTCACTTGTTTACTGTCTTCAAAAAAGGCAGTAATTTCACCTTCAAACATAACCATAATGCTATCACTTAATTCTAGAATTTCATTTAAATCAGCAGATATAAGTAGGATTGCAACGCCTTTATCTCTGTAGTCAATTAATTTATTCCAAATAAATTCATTAGCTCCAACATCAATACCACGAGTTGGTTGATTGGCTAATAAAAGTTTAGGGTTTGATGACATTTCTCTAGCAACAACAATCTTTTGCATATTACCACCAGAGAGCATACCTGTTTCGTGGTTTTGATCTTTACAAAGAATTTGAAACTCATTTATTCTATCTTTAGCAAAAGCTCTTATTTTCTTATTATCTAAACATTTATAGGAATGGATACTATCAGAATCTATTCTATCAATAATTAGATTTTGCCAAACAAGGGCATTCTGTGCTAGGCCTGTAGTAATTCTGTCTTCAGGAATGTAGGAAACACCATCTTCCCGTCTTTTCATTATCGAATGACTACTTATATCAGCACCATTGAATTTAATTTGACCTTTAGAATTATTTAGTCCAAAAATACAATCAGCAAGTTCATTTTGACCGTTACCTTCAACTCCAGCAACACCAAGAATTTGTCCCTTATGTAATTTAAAACTAACACCATCAAGTTTCTTTCTGTTAAATTCATCTGTATATTCTAAATCTTTAACATCTAATACAATTTCTCCAAATTTAGCAGGTTTTTTATTCATTTCTAAAATAACATCACGACCAACCATTAATCTTGAAATCTCATTTTCATTTGAAGTTTTAGTCTCTATTGTTTTTACAAGCTTACCGCCTCTAATAACAGTAACACGATCACAAATTTGCATGACTTCTCTAATTTTGTGGGAAATAAAAATAATAGTATGTCCGTTATTTTTTAACAATAATAATTGTTCAAACAACTCTTGCGTTTCTTGAGGTGTTAATACAGCTGTTGGTTCATCAAGAATTAAAAGTTTTGCATTTCTTGCAAGTACTTTTAATATTTCAACTTTTTGCTTAATACCAACAGAAAGGTTGTCTACAATTTCATTAGGATTAACTTTGAGGTTATATTTATCAGCAATATCTTTAACAAGTTTTATCGACTTTTCAATGTTAGTAGAAATACCTTTTCTTGGTTCCATACCAAGTATTACATTCTCATATACTTTTAGTGAATTAATAAGCATAAAATGTTGGTGGACCATACCAATCCCTGCTTTAATTATTTCTTGTGGTGATTTGTGAGTAACATCTTTGTTATCAAAGAAAATTGTTCCACCATCAAGGGATTCTATACCAAAGAGAACTTTCATAAGAGTACTTTTACCAGCACCATTTTCACCCATTAGAGCATGGATTTCACCACGCTTAACGTTGAAAGTTATTTCCTTATTTGCATATACACCATTACCATATATTTTTGTAATATCTTTCATTTCCAAAATATTCTCTGGCATTATCTACTCCTTGTTACATAGAAGAAGACTATGTTAATAGTCTTCTTCTCAATAAGCTTCTAGTAATTTTCTGGAGCTACAGAATCGACCATAGCTTGAACAGCACTAGCATCATCATTTAATGCACTAAGAACAATAACTGAACCGTTATCAATATTTTCTTTAGCCTTAGCTACAGCAGAAGTAATATCATCACTAACATTTGCTTCATAATATTTGTTAACAGCAAGACCAACACCACCTTCAGCAAGACCTAAAGATTCAAAAGTTCCCCAAGGAAGAGTTCCCTCAGCATTCTTTTCAAAAGCTCTTACAATTGAGTAATCAACTTGTTTTAAAACAGAAGTTAATATGATATTAGCTTTAGCAGGAGCTGTTTCATCAAATAACATAGCTTGATCTGAATCAACACCGATAATATATTTACCCATGTCTAGTGCAGCTTCTACACAACCTAAGCCAGCTTGTTCAGCTGCTGGGAAAGTAATATCTACACCCTGATTAAATTGAGCAATAGCTGTTTCTTTACCTTTAGCTGGGTCATCCCAAGAACCGATATAAGAAACATAACAAACAATTTCAGGATCAACAGATTTAGCACCTTCAATATAACCAACTAAGAAGTCACTAATAATTGGACACTCAGAACCACCAATAAATCCGATTTTCTTTTCAGCGTTTGCAAATTCCATATCAGAATTTGTTACCATAGCAGCTAAAACACCTGCTAAATAACTAGCTTCATTTTGACGATAGCTCATTGCATAAACATTGTCATTTCCATCTTCAATTGTTGTATCAAAAAGAATAAATTTTTGATTTTTGAAATTTGGAGCAACTTCAGTTGTTATCAATTCACCAGCATTACTACCATTGGTAATAATTACATCATATTCACCTGAATCAGCTAAGTCTTCAAAGGTTGGCAGCCATTTAGTTTGTTCACGACCAACTTCAACAACTTTAGCTTCATAACCCATAGTACTAGCTACTTCTAATACACCACGATGAGCTGAATCATTAAATGATTTATCTCCTAATTGACCTGTTACAACAAATACAATCTTCTTTGATGCTTCAACACTTTGAGCACTTGAAGATGTACCTTCATCAGCTTTTTTTGCACAAGATGTCATTAACACCACAGCACAAACTAAAACACACAATAATCCTTTCTTATTCATATAAAACTCCTTATATTATGAATTAATAATCTCTTTTATAGTTGGTATTGCTTGTAATGCTCCTTCTCTAGAAACAGTAATAGCAGATACCTTTTGTCCGAAATCAATCGCTTTATTAAGCACTTTATTGTTTAAGTAAGAAAACAAAAAACCACCAATAAAACTATCTCCCGCTGCTGTTGTATCTACAACAGTAGCCTCATGTGCACTAAACATTGTTAACTTATTATCCGAATAAAGTGCACAACCGTTAGATCCGAGAGTAACAATAACAATTTTTACACCTTGACTTACCAAAAACTTACAGGCACTTTTAATCTCTGCTTCAGTTTTTATACTTTTTCCAACCAATACCCCGAGTTCTGTTTCATTTGGAATTAGAATATCTACTTTACTAAGAATATCTTTATCTAATTTAACAGCAGGGGCTGGATTCAATACAGTTAACTTATTTCTCTCTTTGGAGAGAGAAAGAGCAGTATTTACAGTATTTAATGGAATCTCTAATTGCAGTAAAACAGCACTAGATTCATCTATTTGTGATCGACAAGCATAAATATCACCTTCACTCAAATCATTATTAGCACCACCTGCTATAATTATGGTGTTGGTACCACCCTTTTTAACTGTAATAAAAGCTTGACCCGTAATATTATCACAAGAGAGAATTGAATCTACATTTACACCCAAATCACTTAATTCTTTTTTTATTTGAGATCCTTGAGAGTCTTTCCCAATTTTGCCAACCATACTTACCTCAAGAGCTAGTTTTGCTAAAGTAGCAGCTTGGTTAGCACCTTTGCCTCCAATAGAAAACTTATAATCAGTAGAAGAAATAGTCTCTCCTTCATTGGGAAGGTTATCAACATAAAAAGTTGAATCATAATTCAAACTTCCAATAACTAATACTTTATTCACACCTTTCCCCCAGGCTCTTTAACAACACTGCCTCTTACAACAAGTTGTGGATCTATTATCACATTTTTATTAGAAATACTTTTTTTATTTATAATGTCTATAAGCATTTTTACAGCTTGAACACCCATCTTATATTTTGGTTGTTCAACTGTAGTTAATGGAGGATTACAATATTGACTAAAATAGATATTGTCATATCCCATTAAGGCGACATCTTCTGGAACTCTAATATTATTTTCGTTTAAAGCTTTTAAAGCACCAATGGCAATAATATCACTGGCTGCAAAAATAGCATCAAAACTTTCTTCTTGTATAAATTTATTTGTAGCTTCATAACCTAACTCAGCACTATAATCGCCTTCAATAATAAATTTTTCATTGTACTCAATATTATTTTCTTTTAGTGCAGCCCCATATCCGAGAATTCTTTCACTTGTTTGATCACTTCTTTTTTCACCCGATATAAAGAGAATTTTTCGCTTCCCATTATCGAGTAAATACCTAGTTGCTTCATAAGCTCCCTTATAGTCATTTGATGAAACATAAGCTGAAATACCTTTCATTTCATAAGATCTATCAACCATAACAATTGGGATACTACTACTAAGAATTTCTACTTCTTTATTAGTTGAAACAAAGGAAGGAACATAAACAATACCTGTTACCATTCTTTCATATAAAAGCTTAAAAGCTTGCTTTTCTTTTTCAACATCATAATTGGTATTTATATATATAATATTATAACCATATTCATAAGCTGTAGCCTCTATAGCTTTTGCTAATTCTGGGTAATATGGGTTTGTGATATCTGGAAGTATTAAGCCTAAAGACATTGTTGAATTAGTCTTCATACTTCTTGCGATAGTATTCGGAATATAATTTTGTCTCTTAGCTATTTCTTTTACTTTATTTATAGTTGCATCAGTATATTCTCTTGTTTTATTATTTAGAATATTTGAAGTACATGTTATTGATACTCCAGCCTCTTTTGCAATTGATTTCAAGGTAACTCTCAATTATTTTCTCCCACATAAAAAAACATAATTTACTTAATACTTATTTTACTTTAACGTTTAATTAACGTGCTTTATCGTTTAAGTAACTATATTTTAGTATCAGTTTCTCAATATTGTCAAGCTTTATTTTTAAAACTTTTCTATAGAGTGAAAAACATCAATTGAACATAAAAATACAAGTATTCTTATCTTTTAATTGTAATTGACAATACAAATTTTATTTATTGATCGGTTTTTTCTTCTAAACTTTTTCTATATTATTTAAAGGCTTTGAATTAAGCACCCTTCTATTTGAATTAATTGTTTACTCAATTAGTGAATCTATTGTAATGATTCCCTGATCTTTTAATATAGTTTTTACTGTATTATTAAGAGGTTATTTCTTAGGCAAAACTTTAGACAAAACTTGGGCTAAAATTGGTGCTATCACTACATTTAGTGACTCCTCTTTTGGATACAGGGCTCAATAAAGTGTACCTTTTTTAGTAGCATGTGATGACAATGTTATTTAACATTTGGACAACATTATTTTTACTTTGATTAAGTTATTTTGGGGATTTTTTGGTAGCTTTACTATTTTTTATACAAAAATTATAATTATTGACTAACAGGAATAATTACCATAAAATTAATAAAAAGCATGAGGTTAATATAATTTTATCATAGTTACTTAATTATTTCATAAAAATATAAATTAGCAATTAATTTTATCCTTTTCTTACAACTAAACACATATCTACTAGGAGAATTTTATGAAAAAGAAAAT
>CAZJGS010000098.1:0-9096 GCA_964545735.1 uncultured Spirochaetaceae bacterium | reverse complement strand
GGGAAACAAATTATCGATATAAAGCGAATTCCCGACAGATTGCCAATAGACCCAAAAATTCTGGATTTTTATTGGTTAAGTCAGTTATCGTTTCAATTGTAAAAGTGGATTTTTTATCATACCCTAATATTACAATAGGGAGTAGTTGGATTCATATATAAACGGAACTAAGCAAACTTATAATAACCCCTAAAAGAAAAGAAGACGGTTTTCTCTTGTAAGAATTGCGTCTTCTCGTTAATAAAATATTTTAATTAAATTTAAGTATATTTACCTACTGTTATAAAATAATCTATTTAGATGTTATCCAAATTGGTGAACTCCAAGCAAGTTGTTCATCCTCTTGCTCAACTCGAACATAATAACAATGCTCTCCCTTACCATTTCCACAAAGATAAACAAAATTTACTTCTTTTTCTTTGTCTTCAGTCTTAAAAATTGTTTCATTATCTTTAATAATTTCAACTTTTTTTATTTTCTGAGTACCAAATACCTGAACATTGATCTTAACTTCTTCATCTATTGAAATTTCTTCACCCATCTGTGCACCATTAGCATCAAAGGATAATAAGATTCTAGAACCTGTAGTAGCATAAGTATGACGATTATAAAGACCTTTCCAAATACTTTCACTTGTATTTTCTTTACTATAAACACAAACAATACCACCTTCGATACCATGTTCCATCTGATGGGAATCACTGCCAGCAGTGAAACCTAAATGATATTTTCTAGATAAAGCATCTTGAGCACAATGGTAAGGAAATTTTGCTACATTTTTTGTATATTTTGATACAGCTTCAGTTTTTTCATAATTTGCATGTCTTGATAAAATTTCAACAAGTCTCTCAACTTCTTCATCATGATAATCCCAATCAGTAGCAGCACTAACCATGCCCCAATTAGCTGCAGGATGGTGAGGGATACATTGACCACCTTCTTTTTTAAGACTTTGATATAAGCGATCTGGATTTAATCCTTTTGGATCTACAGAGGGGAAAATGGAACCATCTTTTCCTGGATAGTAAACATTTTTATGCCCAAAATCATGTTTATATTCATTTGCAGTCCATTCAAAGGCAAGTAAGGCTGTAAAGTTATGTTCAGAATCAAACAAATTTCTTGTAGCTCTATTCCATTCCCATTCACTATCAGTAGCTACATCAGGATAAATATCATGATCAGTTAAAGCACAAAAATCCATATGAGCATCTATTTTTGCATAGTGGTAGTATTGATCTAGTTCACCTTGCCCGTCACTCATATTACTTTGTCCATGAATATCACCAAAATAAATATTTGAATCAATATTTTTTTCTTTTAACCATGCTGTCTTATTTTCTTCTGTAACCAAATCAATGCTCTTTTCACAATCTATTGGTTGAACAAAGTTATCAATCAAAACCTCCAAGTCATAATCATTGTAAACACCAATCTCTTTAAGAGATACTTCATTATATATAACTTCTGCATTTCTTTGTTTATGACCATTTTTCATGGCATATTGCCATACATAATAAAGATTATCATTATCATCCAAAGCAGCTTGAGGTCTTATAGCACAATTAGAATCATTGAAAGATAATAGAATACCTTTTGTCCAAATTTCATCAATATTTCTAATTCTACAAAGAATATTGGTTTTACCAATGGTATAAGTAAATACTACAAGTCCTGTTTGATTGTAAGTAATATTAACGTTATTATACCAATTGCGATTTTCTACTAATATCTGATAATTGGAGAGTTGGAAACTATCATCTTTATATTCTACATCAATAGTATTGTAGCTAAAATAAGATGACGCACCATTTTCATACCAACCAATTATTTTTTTATCTCCAGATAAAGCAATGCATGGTTGAGCACATCTATACTTTGATTGATTGATACATTTTTCCTCTGTCCATATATCATTTATTCTAGCTCTAATGAGAACATCATAGGTTATTCCATTGAAGTTATCATATACGACAAATAAAGAGCCATCATTATCAAAAACAAATGTTGGGCGATAACACTTATCGGCTAAATTCACTTTTTCATTTTTCTTGGTTGAAAGGTTATATAAATGTACATCACTATGACAAGTTGTTTGATCACAATAAGTAAGTATGAAATCTTTTTTATCATCACTCAAAAAAGGATAAAATAATGCCTCACCCTTGCTAACAATAATTTCATCTTCCCAATTCCCTTTTATTTTTTGTCTAATTACAATTAGCCATAAATCAGTTCTATATTCTGACCAAGCAACAGTAACAACTCCATTAAAATAATGAATTGATGGTCTTAAAGCTAAACCGCTACCTGAAATAGTAACAGTTTCACATATGACTCCATTAGTTTTTTCTCTATAACCAATAACCTCTTCATGATTATTAAAACTTTGCCATGCACTATAACTATTACCATTTTCATCCACAGTAACAGTTGGATACTGACTACTATTGTCTTTTTGACTTGTCATATGGACTGAATCTTTAACATACTCTCTCATATTATTTTCCTTATTAATCATCTTCATGAGCTCCTACTCCAGCAGGAGGTGTTATATTTTGTACCCCAATAACTAATACCAATAATGTTACAATGTATGGAATCATTTGGATTAGTTGAGAAGGAACGCCGTAACCCTGTAAATATATTTGCAATGCTTCAAAAGCACCAAACAGTAAACCGGCTAATAAGGCATAAATCGGGTTATATCGTGATAATATGGCTATTGCAACAGCTATATACCCCCTACCCGCAGACATGTTTCTTACAAACATATTTAAACTATCTATTGAAATATAGGCACCACCAAGTCCCGCTAGGGCACCACATATTGTTACACCAATATACTTGTATTTATGAACGTGTATACCAACACTGCTTGCAGCTTTAGGATTTTCACCTACAAATCTTGTTTGTAAGCCAAAAGGAGTTTTAAATAATACAAACCAACCCACAACACAAAGAGCTACAGTAATTACTAGGATTATTGATTGTTTTGCAAAGATATCACCTATGATAGGAATGTCTTTTAAAAAACTTAGTCTCAAAGAAACACTAGTTACTTGTACAGAGCTACCTTTATTCTTCCAAATAATTTGCATCAATAAGGTGGTACTTGCTACCGCTAGAAGATTCAACCCAATACCACTTATAACTTGATTCATCTTGTATCTAATACAAAATACTCCATGGGCAAGTCCTATGACCATTCCACCAAAGATACCTGCAAATATTCCAATAAAAGCACTTCCTGTATAATAAGAACCCACGGTAGCTGTAAAAGCTCCAAACAATAACATACTTTCCAAGCCTAATGCCATGATACCGGCTCTTACTGAGAAAACACCTCCAAGTGCTGCCAAAATAAGAGGAATGGATAAAGAAAGAATTGACGAAATAAAACCTGTAATCATTTTATCTCCTTTTTTTTCTTAAATATATTTAAGATCTTTTCAATCATTAATGGAGCTGCAACAAATAATACTACCAAGGCTTGTACCACACTTACAAATTCTGTAGGTATTCTGCTTGTCATATTCAAATATTTTGCACCATTACGAAGTAGGCCAAAAATAAAGCCTGAAATTATTATTCCAAGGGCAGAATCATTAGCTAGGGCAGCTACTGAAATTCCACCAAATCCATAATCAGCTGAAAAACCAGCAATAAATCTTCTATTAACACTCATTACTTGTACAGCTCCACCAAGACCTGCTATAGCACCACTTAAAAACATAGAGAATAAAATAACATGTCCAACTTTTATTCCTGCTGTTTGAGCAGCACGTTTATTATGTCCTACGGCTTTTATTTCATATCCCATTTTTGTTTTATCTATAAAAATTTTTATTAAAATAGCTATCACAACAACTATTATTATTCCCCAAGTTAATTGTGTTTTTGCAAATAATTTTGGCAATAAAGCAGTTGGAAGCATTCTTTCTGATTGAGCAGTTGGACCTTCAGCTTTTAAAGGATAGGTAACTAAATAACTTGTAAAATTTATAATAATGAAATTGGTCATCATTGTGGTGATAACTTCATTAGAACCAAACCTTACCTTTAACCAACCTATAAATAATCCAGCCAATCCACCTGCAATCATTCCTGAAATCATAACCAACAAAATATGTATTATAAAAGGCACATGAAAATCGACTGTACCAACTAGGGCTCCTACGAGTGCTCCAACATATAGTTGTCCTTCCACTCCAAGATTAATCAATGTAGCTTTTTTTGCTACCATAAAAGCCAATCCTGTAAAAATAAGAGGAGTTGCTTGTACCAATGAATTGCATATTCCAGTCTTGGAACCCAAAGCTCCCTTGAAAATTACAGCATATGCTGTAATAGGATTGTAACCACTAAGTAGCATAATCAAAGCACTTACAAGCAAGGCTAAAAATAAAGCAAATATAGGAACTATCAAATTTTTTAAATTATTTTTTTTAATCATTCAACGTTCCTCCTGTCATCAACAATCCAAGTTCAAGTTGATTGGTTTTATTTTTATCCAATATGTAGTTAATCTTTCCATTATAAATTACGGCTATTCTGTCTGATAGATCATATACTTCTTCAAGATCTGCAGAAATTAAAAGTATAGTCTTATGTTCTTTCTTTAATTTCAAAATTTGTTTATGTATATATTCCATTGCACCAACATCAACACCTCGTGTAGGTTGAGCAACAATGAGAACATCAGGGTTTTGAGACACTACTCTAGCAACTACAACTTTTTGTTGATTTCCACCAGATAAAGAACTAACAACTTCCTTTTCATTAGGTGTTTTAATTTTATAAGCTCTAATTGCTTTCAAAGTATTTTCTTTAGAATTTTTCAAATTCAAGAATCCATGCTTTACATACTGTGATAAGTTGTGATATCCAAGAATAAAATTCTCTTCTATAGTCATTTGAGCAATCAAACCACGATCCAATCTATCCTCAGGTATGTGTCCAATTTTTGCTCTCAGAAAGTCTGAAGACTGACCTTTTATTTCAATTTCACCCTTCATTATTTTTATTGATGTGGCTTTCCTCAAACCAGTAAGTATTTCAATTAGTTCAGTTTGACCATTACCTTCAATACCCGCTATTCCAAGAATTTCGCCTTTTCTAATTTCAAAATTGATATCAGTTAAAATATCTCTTCCATCATTTTTTAAATTACAATTGTTAACAAAAAAATATGGTTCCCCCATATTACTTTCGTCAGCCCTGATATTAAGTTCAACTTCTCTACCAACCATCATCTCTGCTAGAATTTTTTCATTTAAATTTTCTAGAGTCTCTCTATGCCGGATCATTTTTCCATCTCTTAAAACAGAAATACAGTCAGCAATTTCTAGAGTCTCTTTTAATTTATGGGTTATGATTACTATACCTGTCCCAGCTTCTTTTAATTGACGCATTATCGTAAATAATTCCCCAACCTCTTGTGGTGTTAAAACAGCAGTAGGTTCATCAAGAATCAATATCTTAGCACCACGATAGATAGCTTTTAATATTTCTACTCTTTGCTGTTCGCCAACGGATAGATCTTTAACATAGGCATTAGCATCAATATTGAAATTGTATTTATCAATCAATTCTTGTACTTGTTTTCTTGCCCTAGTATAATCAACAAATAGACCCTTCTTGTATAAGGGTTCATTATTCACAATTATATTTTCAGTTATAGTCATTACTGGCGTTAGCATAAAATGTTGATGAACCATACCGATGCCCAAATCAATAGCCATTTTTGGATTTTTAATTTGGACTACTTTACCATTTATCTTAATTGTTCCTTTTTCAGAATTTAACATCCCATATAAAATTTTCATAAGACAGGTTTTACCAGCTCCATTCTCTCCTAAGAGAGAATGAATTTCACCGGCTTTTATCATAAATGAAACATTATCAACGGCTCTAACTAAAGGAAATTGTTTGATGATATTCTTCATTTCTATTGTTCTAATCAATTTTTTATCCTAGATTTAAATATATTTAGAAATATTGATTTTCAGAAAGCCAAGTTTCTAAATTATTTTTATCTTCACATATTACTAAGTCACCACTAATAATTTTGGCTTTTATATCTGCTATAGCATCTTCAATATTTTGAGGGATTGCTACTTCTGATTGAGCTCTAGAATATCCTACAACACCCTCAACAATACCATTCTTAGAACTTACAGGTTCCCAGGTATTATCTATTACCGAAACAACCTCATCATAAATCATTTCATTAACATTTCTAATTGAAGTTGCAGGGATTACAGTTGGTTCAATATAGTTTTGATTACCACCTACTCCAAAAGCATAGAATCCATAATCTTTAGCTCCGCTGAATACACCAAGTCCTGAAGCACCTGCAATTGGTTGAATAAAATCAACTCCACGGTTATACATAGAAACAGCGATTTCTTTTCCCTTAGCAGGATCATTAAAAGAACCTACAGTGGCATTTATTACATTACAAGTAGGATTTACATATCTAACACCTGCTTCAAAGCCCATTACACCAGTTTGTAGACTTGGAAAATCCATGCCTAGAATTACACCAACCTCATTATCTTCATTGGCTCCTGGCATATCAGATAGAGTTCCTAATCCTGCATAAACACCACATAAGAATGTTTGATCTTGCCATCTAGTCTCAATAGAATGAACATTGTCCATAGCCAAACCAGCGTCTACAAGGGAAAATTTCTGATCTGGATAGTCTGGACAAACTTCTTTGTAAGAATCTACCATGTCATTACCTATACCAATAATTAAATCATAACTGTTTGAATCCGCAAATTGTCTTAGAGCAATTTCAAAATCACTTGAAGTTTCGGGTTCAAAATAATCGAATGTGATATTATATTCATTTTGTGCTTGTATTAGGCCATTATAAGCCATATCATTAAAATTTTTATCACCCAACCCACCTGTTGATAAACAAATTGCTACATTGATGGATTTATTACCAACATCAACTACTGCTTTTTCTTCTGAATTACCACCTGCAAAAAGGCTTGTACTTACAGCACCTACCAACAATAAGACTAAAAAAACACTCAACTTTTTCATAGTTACTCCTTAAAATAAAACTTATACTCTAAGAATTGCACGGTTTTATTGACAATAATAGTGACAAGTGGCACTCTATAAAAAAAAAGAGGTTTTATTAATATTATGACAGACCAAGACAAATTAAAAAATATTATTTCTAACTTTCCGCTTAAAATAAAGAAAAACTTAATTCCTGTAGTTTTTAAAAAGAATGTAGCAATAATAAAAGAAGGTGATTTAGTTAATTATGGCTATTTATTTATTTCGGGTAGTTTTGATATTATTAAAACAGATATTAATGAAAATAAATTTATTCTTGCAAAAGACCAAGAAGCTTTTTCTTGTTGTCTAATGGATATTTATTCAAATCATAAAACTCAATGCAGTACAGTAATCGCTACTACAGAAATACATGGATATAAATTCCCAAGAAAATATGCAGAATTATTATTACATTCGGATACAGATTTTTCTATTTTTTTAATTACTCTATGGGCAAATATATTTTATACCTCAAATATTAGCCCCACTAATTATCCTTTATATCCTTTTAAATATAAACTTCTAAAATACTTTTCTATTCAAGGGAAAGATCAAAATCCAATCATTATAAATTTAAGTAGAAATGTATTAAGTGAAATAATTGGTTGTTCAAAAAGAACAATTTTTAGATTATTAAAAGATCTGGAAATGAATGAATTTATTTCTATTAAAAAATCAGATATTTATATTTCTCAAAAACAAGTTACTAATATCAAAAAATACCTATATGAATGGTAAGCTTCGCTCAAAACCTTGTTTTTACTAAACACTATGTTAGTAGCAACAAAATTATCTATATTTTAATATATCTTCATTATTCTTCTATTGATAAGGTAAAAACTTTAGAAAAATATTTACTCTAATTTAGAGTGTATCTAAAAACCAATTAAAAGTTTTTTCTTTTAATTCATTGTATTTAGTAAAATCACCTGTATAAATTAAAAAAGTATGATCGGCTCCTTCAATAGGAAATAATTTACTTTAATCGTTAATGCTTATAGCTTGTACTTTTTCGCTATCACTAAAATTAACAATATTATCTATAGTGCCATGAAAAGAAGCAATTGGAGCATTAATTTTAGAAACATATTCTAAAATATCCATACTATCAGCTTGATCAATCCATTGCTTTGATAAGGGAAAGGGCTCTCTCCATTTGAACTCAACTGTTGTTTGGCCAGTTGTATTAGCTTCTTCTCTCTTTTCTTTTGATATAAATAAGCCACAATTTAATGCTCCAGCCCAGGTTGCTACACTTTTATAAGTATCACAATCACCAGCAGCTAATAATACATCACCGCCACCCTGACTCCACCCTAATAACCCTATTCTATTTTTATCAATTTCTTTGAGATTGGATAAATATTCAGTTACAATTTTGGTTTCTCTTACAGCTTCTATATTATCATATAATAGTGAACTCTCACTACTTTCTCCACATCCTGGAAAATCAAATCGCAAAGAGGCAATTCTCTTATCTGCTAGAGATAGAGACAGCATTTTATATACGTCACGTGCTTCATCTTTTTGACTTCCAGTTCCATGTTCCATAATTACAACAGGACAGGCTGTGCCTCCCTTAGGAAGTGTTAAAATCGCTGGAATTGAAAATTCACCAGCATCAAGAAGAAGGAATCGATGACTTATTTCACTTCTATAAGGTGTTTGTGAATCCGTAATAATGCAACTACTTAGTAAAAGTATGGAAATACTAAGTAACATGATAAAATAGTTTTACATATTTATTTATTATAATAACAGACATATAATTCTAGTAAGAATTTAATATGAGTGTTATTTCCTATGAATAAAATATTAAACCACCAAATATTTTATAACAAGTGATTTGTTTAAAATCTTAATTTATTAGTTTAGGTTTTATTCGTAACTAATGTTGATATGTGAAATTAATAAAAAGGGGGTATCCCCTTAGCTCCACCTGTGGTATAATTATACAAAGGTAAATTTTTTCATATGATGGGGTAAAATGGAGCGAAAGAATGATTTTCC
>CAZJGS010000097.1:0-9195 GCA_964545735.1 uncultured Spirochaetaceae bacterium | reverse complement strand
CAAGTTCTATATCCCTTGCTGAAACAAATGCTTCAACCTTTGAAGATCAATTTGGCTGGAATAGAAAAAAAAGTACAATTGTAGTGACTATCATAATAATTCTATTGGGTTCAACTTCAGCTCTAGGCTTTAGTACCTTAGATTTTATAACAATAATAGGAATGAATTTCTTAGATTTCTTTGATTTTATTACCAACTCAATTCTTATGCCAATAGCGGCCTTAGCAACATTAATTCTTATTTTAAGAGTTGTAGGATTAGATAAAATTGCATAAGAAGTAGAGCTCTCATCTAAATTTAAAAGAAAAAAGCTTTATAACTTTTTCATGAAATATCTAGATGCCATTTGTTTGATTGTAATATTAGTAAGTTCTATAGCTAATGTTTTTGGATTGATTAACTTATAATATAAAAAGTTTGATTATAACTAAGAGCTACTGTAAAAAAATTTTCAGTAGCCCTTATAGATTAACTCGATTTTCTAATTCTTTAATACTTGCTGATACCTTAAAGTGACAATAAGATTTGGGTTATTTTATTAGATATTTTGTTAAATCAGTTTTTACTAAATCTTCAATTTGATCTATTTTCTCTTTGCAAAAAGAAGGTGTTAATCCAAAATCTTTACCTACTTTTAATAAGTGTATTTTAGTTGGATAAAGAGCCGATCCAGCTATAGTAGTAGCATGTTCACCATTTATAGAATTACTATAAGTTAAATCATAAGCTGGGGCTAGTTTCCATTTCTTATCATATAAAAAAGTAAAGTTTTTACTGTGATCATCTCTGTTATGAGAATAAACATTAAAACACATTAGAGTAAACATTCCTTTAACTTGTGAAACATCTTTTGTTAGTAAGAAAGTGAGTTTTAATAGATCTGAATAATCTAAATTAGGCAATGTGTGAGATGTTTCAAGAAGGGCTGAAACTGAAGCCATATGAATCTTTTCTTTATTAGTTCTATCAAATCTTTTAATTCCAAAATACCCAGAGCATTGATTAGAGTCAAAGAGCTTAATTTCAGGCACTTCAATACCACATTTTCTTGCACAAATGGAATAATTATATTCTTGTATACCTATATCAGATGAATCATATGATGAAGGGAATTTTATAATCCAATCTTCATTATATATATTTTTATATATTTTTTTAAATATTTTAGGCCTTGTTCCACCTGATGAGGCACCATTATTGAAGAGATAGTCGAGATTATTTATTTCTTGATTGTTTAATAATAAATCACATTGATTTTTTATAATATCCAAATTTAAATCATAAAAGATTTCTTGAGATATTTTTTCATTGGGAATATATTCAAGAGCACCCATAGATGAGTTTCCAACTATTGAAAGTCTATATAAAGGATTTATTTTATTTGGGTTTATTGATTTTTTTCTAAGCATTCTATCAACTATTAATCTACCCCAACCATCAGGCAAACTATCATTAAAGATACCAAACATACCTTCAAAAGGTTGAAATGATGGAGTAAATATTTTATTCGTTAATGGCAAAGATAGGGGACTGATAGAAAATCCATTTGAAATCCATTGATTATCATATTGAAAACTAACCAAATTATTAGAATAAAGAAGGGTGCCAACATCTCTTGTTTTATATTTAATTTTCAGTATTTTGTTACTCATTCTAACATATCCTCAATATTTTCATAATATGGAGAAGTAAATAAATTTAGAAGATTGTTTTCTTCATCAATTGACTGTGAAAGTTTTATAAGACTAGACAATGATATCTCTCCTGATTGTTCAAATCTTTTGAGACTACCGAGTGATACACCAGACTCTTTTTCCATTTGTTTTTGAGATTTTTTATGTTCTTTACGGCGTTTTTTAAAATTACTTGCTATAGTTTTTTTAATTTCTGGTTCTGTTTTGATTAAATTATTTATATCTATCATAGATAATATATTAGCCTTTTTACCTTCATAAGTCAATAATGGGTAATATGTTAGTCCTAATAGATGTTTAGTTATGAAGATTATAATTCTATTCAAAAAAAATACAATTTTGAATTACAAAAAAACTAGGCGTTAACTCTATCCAGATAGATAAAGTTATCTTGAAGCCTAGCTTAATTTAATAACCATAAATTTATGATTACTTTTAATATTAGAGATTAGTAATTTAGTCTTTTAATTTCTCTCTGAGCATCTTTTTTAAGATCTCTTTCTTTAATAACATTTTTCTTATCATGAAGAGCTTTACCACGAGCTAGGGCAACTTCCATTTTGATAAGGTTGTTTTTTAAATATGCTTTGGTTGGAACAAGAGTAAAACCTTTTTCATCAATCTTTCTCTTTAAGCGTTTAATTTCTTGTTTGTGTGCCAATAGCTTTCTTTTTCTTGAAGGATCATGGTTATAAATTGAACCTTGTTTGTAAGGCTGAATAGTAAACTGAACTAATATGAGCTGATGGTTTTCTATTACAACATAACTGTCTGTAAAAGAAAAACGTCCTTCTCTCATGCTCTTAACTTCAGTTCCAGATAGAGACATCCCACATTCAATGGTCTCTATCATTTCATAATTGAAAAAAGCTTTTTTGTTTTTTATTAGTAATTTATCGTTATCTGATTTATCTTTCATATTTTTCCTATTTTATTTATTATAAGCAATTCTGAATCCCATATATTCAAAACAAGCTGATTTTTCCATAGCTCCAACATTGTTAATGTTAACTGATGAATTTAATAGTGAGCCACCCTTTACAACAATATCAAAAACATAATTTTCATTAAGTTCTTTAATAATAATATCTCGATTTTCAATTAATCTATTTAATGGGAAATAAGGTGTTGAAGTAAATTCCCAAACCCCACCTAACATTAAATCAAATTGAGTATCATAGCTTCTTGTAGCTATTAGGGAAGAGCTATATGAATCTTCTAAATAATTTGTTGAAGCTAAAGCTGCAGCACTCCATTGTATTTCACTTGGAATATAAACATCAACTGATGTTTCTTCACTAACCCAAGAGCAAAAAGCCTCTGCAGCATAATAGCTTATATTTCTAATTGGCTCAAGAGAAGTATAGTTTGTTGACAAACTAATTCCAGCGAGATAATTTTCATCAACTAGTTTTTTACTAATTAGGGAGGCAATATTACTCTTTGCCCATTGTGGATTGGCAACTACAAATAAAGCGTAAAGGTAATTTGAAATAGGAGCTTTTGAAATATAAACAGAACTCTTTAAATCAACATTTATTCCAACTTCATTAATACTTGGATAAGAATTATAAGTAGTATCTCCCATTACAAAAGATATGGGATCTATTTTAATTGTGGTAATAATAGCATTGTTATTAAGTTTTAATGAGGATGGGGTAGCATTAACAGTTTTGTTTATAAAAGCTTCACCTATTTCAATTGTATTTGAAGAAAAATCTTTACTAGCAATTTTTAGTACTGAACCATATTCAATATTCAAAATATCATAAGTGTTTTTTGCATCTTCTAACATTGTTTCATTACTTATAAAAGAAGAAGCTAATTCTAAATCAGATATAATTCTTTCACTGTCTAAATTAAAGGCTATAGCGTCTTTAGCATATTGAGAAAAATATGGTATATAATTTGTAACAGAATTAAATTCAAGAATAGGACTTTGATCAATAATGAGTTGAATATCAAAATTGATAATTTTATCTATTTTGTCTTGTGTTAATTCATTATAATCTAAAATTACATCTTGGTATCTGTGAAAAATATAAGTTAAAAATACTGGATGCGAGACGTTGATTGTTTGTTTTGAAATGATTTGTGAAGCTTTTTTGAAAACAACCTCATGCTCCCCGCTTTTAATAAAGCTTTGAGCAGGTACACCACTGATGTAATTATCATCAACATAAACGCCAACATTGGCGATATCACTCTTAAAATTAACAAATTTACCACCGTTTAAAACTCCTGGTAAAAATCCAATTAAAAACACTACTAATAAAATAGCGAATATGAGCAGGGCTAAAATATAGACTCCAGCTCTTATTGATCCAATTTTAGGGAGTACGACGTCATCAATCTTAGGTAAATCTTTTATTTCTTTCATATCATACAAATTACTTATACCTTTAATCCTTGTCAACTCTTTTACTTTATTGTATTGTTCTTATTATGAATTTATTAATACAAAGAGTTGAAAATTTTACAATAAAATATTTAACCAAGCGCAAAGCTATCAAAATATATAGCAAAGAGAATCCCATAAAAAGAACATTTTGGGGAGAAGTCAGAGGTTGGGTTGATGCACTAGTATTTGCTGTTATAGTTATTTTAATACTTAACCAATACATTTTTCAATTATTTGTTATTCCAACACCTTCAATGGAAAAAACCATGTTAATCAAAGATAGAGTCTTTGTTAACAAGAATGTATATGGCTTAGAAGTATGGCCTACAGGTCCTAAACTTGGCTCAACTAATAGAGTTGTTACCCGTGACAATATTATTACTTTTTACAATCCTGAGTATGAAACAAAAGGGCCTCTTTTTGATATAGCAGCTCAGATGCTATTTTCTGCAACTTTTTCACTTGTCCAAATTGATAAAAACGAAGATGGTACTCCAGCTGAGAGACTATATGTTAAAAGAGCTGCTGCAATGAATAATGATACGGTCGTATTTAAAGATGGTAATGTGAGTATAAGGGTATCAGGTTCTGAAGAATTTATTAATGAAATTGACTTTAGAGCGGACAATAACTTAAGCCTCGGTCCAAATAGACAAATTGATCAGTCTTATTACTCTCCATTAAAAGCTTGGGCTTCCTTGGTAGCATATAGAGATAAAGGATTAAACAATTCAGTTTATACTCCGTCCTCTTATTTAAATGAATATAAAAAGTTGGAAAATAGCAATTATCCCAGAGATATGTATCAATTTATGAATACTAAATATTATACAGAGCATAGAATTGATCCAAGTGATTTTAACTCTAGATCTAATTATCACAGTTATAAAAATGGAATAACAGTTCCAGAGAGACATGTACTACCTTTAGGTGATAACAGAGATAACTCTCATGATGGTAGATATTTTGGTCCTGTCTCACAAGATAATATAAATGGTAGAGTATTCTTTAGATTCTGGCCTTTAAATAGAATCGGTTATCTAGGAAATCAATGATAGATTTTAAATATTTAAAATTATTAAAACAACAAAACACTCTTTCTTTATATATCCATATTCCATTTTGTGTAACCAAATGTTATTATTGCGCTTTTTACAGTGAAGATAAAAATTGCTGGGATAAGGATACTGTTAACTCTTATATTTCTAAATTAAATAAAGAATTATTCGTATTAAAAGAAAATTATGATAATTTCTTTGAAACAGTATTTATAGGTGGGGGAAACCCAGGTGTTCTCTCTATTGAACAACTTAGAAATTTACTTATTAATATTGGTCCTTCAAGGGAAACTACTTTTGAAATTAACCCGGAATCCCTTACACTCGATCATCTTCGATTATTCAAAGAAGGCTTAGCAACTAGAATATCTGTAGGCATTCAATCATTTAATGATGATATACTAAAGATATTAGGTAGAAATGCAAGACGTAAAGATAATTTAAAAGCTCTACAATTTTGTAAGACTTTAGATAGTCTAAAAATTGTTATTAATGATAATTATTTTATTAAAAATAATATAATCAGTGAAGAAGAATATAAGAAATCAAATACAACAATCAAATATTCCTTTGATTTAATGAGTTCTCTTCCAACACAGAAGTTAGAAGACAGTATTAATGATATTGATACCATTAACAGTATTTGTGATTTGAAGCATCTCTCATTATATTGCTTAAGTGTGGAAGAGGGGACTGACCTTTATAGATTAGTTGAAAATAAGAAAATAAATAAAAACTCAGATCTTTTTGAAAAAGATTTATTAGAGAATTTATGGGCTCATTTATCAAAACTTGGGTATGAGCATTATGAAGTTTCAAACTTTACTAAAGATAAGAATTATTGCTTACATAATTTAAGATATTGGAATCTTTCTCCCTATATTTCTTTGGGATCCACTTCAGCTTCAACCATATATGATAAAGAGACTCTTATTAGAATTAATAATACTGCTAGTATTAAAGATTATAATAATTCTCCCTTATTTAGTTTCTATGATGATGAAATTCTAAACAAAGCTCAATTCTTAGATGAATACCTTATAGTCTCACTTAGAAACAATAGAGGTTTAAATTATGATTCTATGGAAAAACATTTTAATATTACAAAGGGTATGTTATTAAAAGCATTTTCCAAAATTAATAAAGAAAACTATGTTGTAGATCAAGATTCTTTATATTTAAATGAAGAGGGTATTATATTACTAGATACAATAATTCTTACCATTTCAATTGAACTTGAAAAATTGAAAAATATTAATTAATGATATTATTCTAAAGAGTATGATTCTTCATATGTTTTTTATAGATAATTGATCCTATTACTGGGAGAACTAGATTTGCTGCCAAACCAATTGCACAATTAATATTGAAAATATAAGAATTGATTATCCCCTGACTATAAAGATAATAAATAGTCCATGCTCCAACTGGGATATTAATAGTTAGACTTATAATAAGTCCCGGGTTATAGATTTTTTTTGATTTTATACCAAGAGCAATATGTGATACACCTGCAAAAAATGAAAAGTAGGGAATCCAAAGACCAAATGAATAATTTTTCAAAGACAATATTCCAAAAAGAGGCAGTATTATCCAAATAAGAATTACATTAACAAAGAAAATAAATTTTTCATCTATGGGCTTATCATCTGTCTGAAGTTTGAAAATGTCCCTGTTAAAAAATTTACCAAATCCTCCAGGGAAAATATATTCTTCTGTTTCATGAAGCATATAAAGGGGGGTCTGTAACAGAATAAGAAAAACAATGAAATTCATGTCTTTCACAAAAACAAAAAGAAAAACAAAAAGGAAAATAGAAATAATAAAACCCGTCTTTGCCCAGTCTTTTTTTAACCATCTATAGTATTCTGATACATTCATTTTATATTCTTTCCTTTTAAATAATAGGTGTGATGATGTAATCCTATCAATAAGAAGAAACAAAATCAAATGAAAACATAATTCTCAAGATCGAATTACTAAAATATTGCTTTTATTTTCTTCAAAACATTATTATCTCAAGAATAAAATAAATCATGAAGTATAGATGTTATTTTCTTATTGTATTTTTTTTAAACTATGCCCATTCTTTATCCAAAACTTTTTCAACAAATAATCTTACAATATCGGGGTCGAATTGACTGCCTGCGTTTTTATGTAACTCTTCCAATACGACTTTTTCTGGTAGTGCTTCACGATAACTTCTCTCACTAGTCATAGCATCATAGGCATCAGCTACAGCTATGATTCTTGACTCAAAGGGAATATCATTGCCTTTTAAGCCTCTTGGATATCCTTTTCCATCCCATCTTTCATGATGAGATAATACATATACTGCTATTTCTGATAAATCATTTGCACTTTTTAGAATTCTATAACCTATTTCTGGATGACGCTTAATTTCTTTAAATTCATCTTCACTAAGTTTACCGGGCTTATTTAGTATACTTTCAGCTATAGCAATTTTCCCTATATCGTGGAGTAACCCACCAGTCTTAAGTTCCTCAATTTTTTGCTGTGACAGTCCAAGTGCTTCACCTATGCTTATGCATAGCGCTGAAACTCTCTGGGAGTGTTGTTCTTCTCTTTTATTTTTTTCAAAAAGAGTATTAAGGATAGCATTAATTGTATTTCCCCTTATACTTGGGCTTTCAAAAAGTTTTCTTTTATACATATTATTTTCTGCTTTTTTGAAAATTTCTTGAAGGTTTTCATTCATATTATTTTTAGTTTCATAACCAAAGGAAATCGAAACATGAATGTTTTCTATGGTTTCGTTTGATAACAGAAGCTTTATACGTTTAATGATTTTTTCTGTTTCATAAGCATCTGTTTTAGGTAAAATAGCAATAAATTCATCCCCTCCGAATCTGGCAATAATGTCATCAGGCCGGAATGCTTTTTTCATTACTTTTGCTATTTTCTTAAGAAGTTCATCACCTATGGCATGTCCAAATGTGTCATTAATAAGTTTTAACCCATTTAGATCACTCATAACAATGGTTAAAGGAAGATTCTTTTTTGTATCAATACTCTTTAATTTTCTTTCATAAAATCCGCGATTATATAGTCCCGTAAGCTGGTCGCATTGGACAAGGAATTCAATCTTTTTTAGTCTTTTCCTTTTTTCGGTATAGTCACTAAAAACAATTATAACGCCAACAACTGTATTTGTATCATCTAAAAAAGGAGCAACACTATCTTCAATTAAAACTTCTTTTCCATTTCGGGTAATTAATATATTATGATTGGCAAGCAAATGTATTTTGCCACTTAGCATAACTTTTTTTATAATATTTCCACTCTTTTTCCTGGTAAACTCATTTATAATATTAAATATATCGTAAATTGATTTACCAAAAGCTTCTTTTTGTGTCCATCCTGTAACCGATTCAGTAACCCTGTTTATAAATGTAACATTATAATTTTTATCAGTACAAATTACGCCATCACCAATCGAAATTAAAGTTTTCTCTAATATTTGTTTTTCAGTAAAAAGGGAATTTTTTAAAATGATTAACTCAGCTGCTATCTTTTCTTTCTCTTCAATTTGAAATAGAAGTTCTTTATTGGCAATGAATAATTCAGCAATTTTCTTTTCCTTCTCTTCAATTTGAAATAGAAGTTCTTTATTGGCAATGATTAACTCAGCGGCTCGTTTTCCTTTTTCTTTGTTTTGAAAGAGAAGTTCTTTATCAGCAATGATTAACTCAGCTGCACGTTTTTCCTTTTCTATATTTTGAAATAGTAGTTCTTTGTTTGCAATATCTAGCTCAGACAAGAAATTTTCCTTTTCCATTGTTTTTTGCATATTCTTATCTCCAAAAAATTAAATCAATACTAGTATTTTATAAGTTCTGACTTATTTTCTGGCAATTTTACTTCTTAAACAATTTTTAAATATTATTATGAGGATTCAATTTTTAAGAGCCAGCTATAATCGGTTCAAAGCATTATCTATACACTTCATTCCCAATACTATTTTATTACTTATTTCTTTAATTGTCAAATTATTAAACCTGAGTAGAAATTTGGGTGTTTA
>CAZJGS010000096.1:0-9229 GCA_964545735.1 uncultured Spirochaetaceae bacterium | reverse complement strand
ATCAAACCATATATTTTATATCTGAGGTATAGGTAGGATAAGCCCAGGGAAGCTCTTTTAGGGAAGAAGAAAGCAGGCCATGCTTGATTGTAAGAGCAAAAAGATTAATGATATCCCCTGCATGAGGACTTACAATATGAGCCCCGAGTAGTTTGCCTGAGGAATCATCTGTAATAGTTTCATAATAAATATGTTTTGCTTCAAGCCTACGGTAATTCATCCAGCGGCTACCTGAACCACTTTTTACGATTACCTTATGTCCCTGTGCCTCAGCTTCTTCTAAAGTGAGACCTACACTTGCCATTTGAGGATAGGTAAACACAACTGAAGGTATAGAGTTATAATCCACCGGTTTGCTTTTTTTGTGAAGAATATTTGATGCTGCTGCTACAGCTTCCATGTCTGCCACGGGGGCAAGCATTTTGGAAGCAACACAATCTCCTGCAGCGTATATTCCTTCTACCGAGCTCTGCATATATTCATCAGTTATGATACCTTTTTTATCATACTTTAGACCAATTGCATCCAGGTTTAATTGCTTTATTACAGGCGATCTTCCTATGCTAGAAACGACATAATCAGCGTCAAAATCACCATGCTTCAAGGTACTCACCCTGTAGCCACCCGATATCTCCTTTATTGCTGATACCTCAACTGAGCTAATCATCTTCATTCCCTGCTCCTCAGCAGATTCAATTACCGGTGATAGCAATGATTGAGGAAAGACACTAAGGAAAGCATCACTTCTCTCAAGAACAGTCACCTGGCTACCGGCTAGGGCCGCTACAAAGGCAAACTCAAGAGATATATAACCGCCACCAATAAACACTATAGATTTCGGAAGTTCCTTCAGTTCAAGAAAATCGTCACTACTATGAGCAGGTACACTATCTTTCATATTAAGTATATTTGCAGAAGCGCCAGTAGCAATAATAAAAGAATCAGCGGTAATTACCTTATTATCAACAACAATACTCTTTTCATTCTTAAATACTGCTGTACCTTCATATCTGTCGATGCCTTTCTCTTTAAGAGATTTATTGGTATTCTCACTAACACTTGAAGTAAATTCACTCTTAAACTTCTGTAATTGAGACCAATTGGTAACAGCGGGAGTTTTATACCCCTTGCCAAGGAGAGCTTGAGTCTCCGTGGCAGTGTGAGTATTATTTACAAAATACTTTTTGGGTTGGCATCCTCTTAAGGCGCATGTTCCACCATAAGGACGGTTATCAACAATTGCGACTTTTTTCCCATTTTTAGCTAGTATTGCTGCCGCTGTTACTCCGGCAGTTCCTGTTCCGATTATAATTGTATCATACATAGACTCTTCCTTTAATTATTACTCATCAATTATCATTAGTATCTGATTTTATTCATAAGATCATCACTAGGTTGCATCAGCATATTCACGTACTGTGCCCTCTTATAAGCCAATATGTCTTTTTGACCAATTTTTTCGCGGCTCATTTTACCATGAAAATCCTTAAGGCTTGAATAATGCTTATCATCCATCCATTTTTCTAATCCAGTGAGAATAGTCTTTATGTGATTCGGCCCATTCTTGTAGAGTGTTGAAACAACTTGAACTGCATCAGCACCTGCCAAAATCATACTAATTACATCATCAGCATCCATTATTCCTGTGCTAGAACAGAGAGAGCCTTTTACGTCTCCTGCAAGAAGGCCTGTGAATCTGAGCGGAAGACCGTTATCTCCCTTGTCACTGAAATTAAAAGGCAAGGTAAATTTTTCACTCTTTATATCAATACTTGGTTGAAAGAATCGGTTAAAAAGCACAAATCCATCTATGCCGATAGCATCAATTTGTTTAATAAACCCGCTTAGATTTGTATAATATGGGCTAAGTTTTACACTAATAGGCAAGTCTACAGCCTTTCGGATCTTTTTGAGTACATCAAGCTGTTCCTCCTCAATTTTTGATGAGTTATTCTGAGCAAAATCAGGGGAACTATAAAAATTAAGTTCAATACCATCGACTCCAGTCTTTTCAATCTTCTTAGCATATTCAATCCAAATTTCTTCATTCACTGCATTCAAGCTTGCTATAACGGGAATTTCACTATTGTCTTTTGTTTTCTTAATCCAATATAGATGATAATCAGGGCCCTTCTCTTCGAAATCAGGAAAGAGTGTAAGCCCTTCTGGGTTCTTATTATCATGTTGGTGCAGACCCTTATCCAGCTCAAGTGATTCCAGCTGGATCTCTTCCTCAAATAATGATTTGCAGACTATAGCACCTGCTCCTGCCTTCTCAATCTTTTTAATCGTATCGAAATTGGATGTCATTGAAGACGCGCCTGCAATAACAGGACTCCTTAATTTTATTCCCATATAAGTAGTAGTTAAATCAGCCATATCATAAACTCCTTTTTAAACTTCTCAGTTTAAATAATATTATTTTTTATTATTAAAGCAATGTATTTTATATATTTGTAGTATATATTTCTCATACCTTTTATAAAAATATACACTTAAATATTACAATCGTCTGTGTGTTAGCACACATAGAGAAAAGTCATATTAAGGTTTTTAAATTTTTAAAAAGATTCTCTCTTGTACACTAATTAATTAAAATATCACGAATAAATTACATAATACCTCTATATTTCCTATCCTTTATTTTATTAAATAGATAGAAAAATAAGCTTTAATTATTAACAAAGCTATTTTATTGCTATTCTCTCTTCATTTCTTTGAGAAAAAAGTAATGCCTAGATATATACATTCTATATCTTTGCTATTCATATATTATTTATTGAGAGAAAATAAAATTGATACAGTATGCTAACTTCGTATCTCAAGTATAAATTAATTGACAGATTTATAAATAATGAACTAATGTATTTATAAGGGTATAATTTAACTATGAATAAAAGTAACAACCAAAATCCTATTGATCCTCACATGAATCTATTGCTTTCAAATCTAGACAAAACAGAATTTAACCGACTTCTTCCTCACCTACAATTGGTAAATCTTCCACTAGGGAAATGCCTTTCTGAATCATGGAAACAGATAAGTTGTGTATATTTCCCTACTACAGCAATTGTTTCATTACTTTACAACATGGAAAATGGCTCCTCTGGAGAAATTGCTATAGTGGGCAAAGATGGTGTCGTCGGTATTACCCTCTTTATGGGAGGGAAATCTACTCCCAATAGATCTATAGTGCAAAGCAGTGGCTATGCCTTCAAATTAAGTGAAACTTATCTTCGAGCTGAGTTTAATCGCTGTGGAATTTTCCAGCATCTTTTACTGCGTTATACCATGGCATTATTTGCCCAGATAAGTCAAACTGCAGCGTGTAATAGGTGTCATACTGTGGACCAGCAGTTATGCCGCTGGCTATTGCTTAGTCTAGATAGATTGCCTTCAAACGAACTTATAATGACACAACAATTGATTGCGAATATGCTTGGTGTACGCCGAGAGGGAGTGACTGTAGCTGCCGAGAATCTTCAAGAAGCTGGATTAATCACCTATCATCGGGGTCATATTACTGTATTAGATAGACCTGGTCTTGAAGAGAGAGTTTGTGAATGTTATGAAATTGTAAATAAAGAAGTTACCCGTCTCTTTGAAATTAGTTTCGAATAATCGTAACTAGTTATATCGTTTTTGAGACAACAACTTAATTTATAGAGAGTTCATCTCAAAAGAATGTTACAATTAATTGGATTATCTTAATTTTCTTTTACAAATTCCCCTTGTTTATCTGATGAATATTTGTAAAAGGATAAAATGAAAAGTTTCGTTTACCTTTTATTATAGCTATTTATTGTATGAGATATAGTTAACAACTAACACTTATTAGTACGTTATATGTGATTTTATTTAGATATAAAGAATCGCCCCTGAAATACAAGGGCGACAATTTTTAAATTATAATATATTTTTAACTATTTTTTAATTGGGTTACCATAATAAGCTGCTTCATAAATCATTTTAACATCATCTACAGTTGGAGTACCTGGGTTTGTCAAAGTACAAGGATCAACAAAAGCATTTTCACTCATTCTATCTATTACTGCTTTAAACTTTGCTTCGCTAAAATCAACTTCACTGCAATCTTTGAAATTGCTAGGAATATTTAATTTAGTATTTAAGTCTCTTACAACTTGAGCAATATCAACTACATTTAATAATTTCTCAATGTAGGTATATTTATCAGTGAATTGTCTATTATAGTCGATAATAAATGGTAATAAAATTGCATTAGCTAAACCGTGTGTTACGCCGAATTCACCACCAATTTTATGGGCTAAAGAGTGAACTAATCCAAGGGAAGCATTGGTAAATGCCATACCAGCTAAAGCTGAGGCTTCATGCATGTTTTCTCTTGCTTCAAGATTTTTTGGATCGCTATACGCAATAGGTAGATATTCTTTAACCAATTCAATAGCTCTAACTGCATAAGGTTCTGTGAAATTAGTTGATGCAATTGAAGCTAGTGCTTCTAATGCGTGGCACATAACATCCATACCTGTATTTGCTGTAATATGGGCTGGCATTGTCATTGGTAGTGAAGGATCTAGTATAGCAATGTCTGGAACCATGTCACCTGCTACTATAGGATATTTGATGTGATTTTCTGTATCGGTAATAACAGAGAAAGCTGTTATTTCACTAGCTGTTCCACTAGTAGACGGAATAGCAATAAAACGAGCTTTATTTCTTAAAGCAGGCATTGATCCAACTGCAATAATATCTTCAAATTTCAATTCAGGATGTTCATAAAAACACCACATTACTTTTGCAGCATCTAAAGCTGAACCACCACCGATTGCAACAATCCAATCGGGTTTAAATTCTAACATTATTTTTGCACCACTCATGACCGTTTTAATTGAGGGATTTGGTTCAACACCATCAATAACAATTGATTCGATTCCACCATCTTTTAAAATAGAAATAGCCTTGTCTAAAAAGCCGAATCTTTTCATTGATGTTCCACCGGTAACTATAGCAGCTTTTGCACCTTTTAAATCTGCTAGTTTAGATAAAGAATTTTCACCATAGTAAATTTCTCTTGGAATTGAAAAACTCATAACACTCATACTATTTTCTCCTCAAATTTTTAATAATTTTATATTCAATTTATTAAAAATTTATTCTAAAATTTATATATTTACAATAATAATATACTAATAATCACATTAAAATACAAATTTTTATAAATTATTTAATTTAATAATCTAAATTCTTACTTTTATTGTTATGTTCATTACCATTCATAACCATAAAATATCACTCAAATAGAATTTATTCAAGTGCTTATAAGTATTTTTTTATCGATAAATTTTATTTGATTTTTTATCTCTTTTAAGACGCTTATATATGACTTAATTTTAGTTTTTTGTTATAGTGCATTCATGACACATTTCGACTTACAATTTTCAAAATTAATATGCTTTTGCCAATTGAATTTATCAGTTGGAGACTCTTTATCTGTTAATACAGAGGAGTCTACTTATGAATTTGCCCTAAATTTCGCAAAGTTTGCAGTAACTGTTACTAATATTCCTGTTAACATTGTTGTCACTGAAAAAGGCAAAGTATCACAATCAGTTCCTGTAGATCCAGATTTATTAGATATTCAAAGACCTCCAGTCAAATCACAAATTATGTGTAGAATTTTAGACTTAAATGACTATGAATACGAATGTAATAAAGACCCTGATGAAATTGCTGCAAGCGTTGTAGCAATAAATAAATTTGCACTTTTAAGTGAACCTTTAGATTTAAAGAGACGTATAGCCGTTCCGTGGACTATAGTAGCTTATCCTTCAAGAAATTTTGTTGAGAAAACTTTTGCTAATTTAACTCAAAATGAAGTATTAGCTTATTTTGCAAAGCTCCTACGATTGGATAACCCAAATATGATTAAATATTGGGCAAATGAAGCTGGCTTATTAAATTATAGAGAGAAAGAATTAAATTCAACAAAGGATAAAACTATTGTTTTAAAAAACAGACAATCAAAACTAACTACTCAAATAGTAGATGGTGCAAATTGGTCTTCAAATTATATTACTTTAAAAGACAATAGAAGTTTTTTTAATTTTTTACCTTCACAAAATATTCATACCAATTTAAAGAATGATGCTACAAAGGGTCATATTGAAGCTTCTAGAGATTTTTATCTTTTTGGAAAGCTAATTCAAAAGGCTACTTTCAACATTCTAAATGGTAGAGTTGTTTCTTACGATGCTGAGATAGGAAAAGAAACTTTAGATGCATATTTTAGTACCGATGACAATGCAAATGTGGTTTCAAGTATTTATTTGTGTGATGAGCAATCACTTGAATCAAAATATATCTTAAAAGCGGCTCACCCTTTTTATTCTTTTGAAAACACAACATCCATTATTTTAGGTGGGGCTATCCAAGATTCACTGAGAGATATAAATGACGAAGTTGATTTAGACTCAATTAAAGTTAATCAAGCTATTGCAAGAGTGGCTATTCCAGTTGGTGATGACTTTACTGAAGTTAGTGTAGGTGAATTACATATCCTAAAAGATGGTTCTTTTCAAATTTAATAGGTCTTATTAAATAACCATACAATTATAATATAAAAATATTACTTTATAATAGCAAAACTACTATAAAGTAATATTTTTTTATATAGATTTAGTATTATTTTACAATAAGACCTATTTAATATTTAAGGAAGTTATATATTCTAATCCATCTAAGGTAAAGTTTTTATGAACTTCATTAATTCTAGATATAAGTGGGGAAATAGTTAAAGAGAGTCCACCTGTAGCTATTACATGTAGTTCTGCATTTAATTCTTTTTCTGTTCTTACTATCATAGATTCAACCAAACCAGCATATCCAAACATAATACCAGCTCTTATTGAGCAATCAGAGGATTTACCCATAACGCTAACTGGTGCCTTTAATTGAACTTGTGGTAATTGTGCTGTACTCCCAAATAAGGCATTTACAGCAGTAATCAAACCAGGAGTTATTGCAACTCCTTCAACTTCACCTTTATTATTTACACAACTCATAGTCAAAGCTGTGCCAAAATCTATTACCATAACATATTTATTAGGATAAAGATGATGAGCTTGTGATAAATTGCACAACAAATCAGACCCTAATTCCACAGGAATACTTGCTCTAAGTAATCCTGTATTTAAATCATGATTTATCATAAGTGGACTTATATTAAACAATCTAACAACATTCTTCTGAAATGCTTTATTTAAATTAGGCACTACAGAAGAAATTACAGCTTTATCTATTTTATATTCATTAGAATCTGAATTTTTTAATAGGGACTCAAGAAGCACAAAATACTCATCACTGGTTTTATTGGTATCGGTGTGGATTCTCCAAGTATTAATCCAAGATTTACCATCATGAACAGCTAATACTATATTTGTATTTCCAATATCCACAGCAAATAACATAAACTACTCCTTACTATATAGAAAGATTGTGATGAACAACTTCATTATAGAGGTCATCTCTAAGTTGGTTTACACCGTCATCTGCTAAATATTCATCAAATGGCATCATTCTATCAATAACTGTAGTAGGAGTAAATTCTATAATTCTATTTGCAAGAGAATTTACAAATTGATGGTCATGAGAGTTAAATAAAACAATACCATTATAATCAATTAAACCAGTGTTTAATGCAGTAATTGATTCTAGGTCTAAGTGAGAAGTTGGTTCATCGAAAATCAAACAGTTTGCTTGCTCTAGCATCATTTTTGATAAAATACAACGAACTTTTTCTCCACCAGATAATACTGTACAATCCTTTAAAGCTTCATCGCCACTGAAAAGCATTCTACCTAAGAAAGATCTTATATATGTATCATCTTTAAGATCAGGGGAATATTGTCTAAGCCAATCGGCAATACTTATATGATCTGAAAAATATCCAATATTATCTTTTGGGAAATATGATTTGCTAGAGGTTACACCCCAAGTAATAGTTCCTTCATCAGGTTCAATATTACCACTTAACATTTCAAATAATAATGTTTTAGCTTGGTGGTTAGGTCCTACAAAGGCAATTTTATCATCTTTATTAACGACTAAATTAAAGTTATTTACAACTTTAACCCCATCAACAATCTTACTTAATCCACTTATTTCAAGAATATTATTCCCAAGTTCTCTAACAGGTTTAAAAGCAACATAAGGAAATCTTCTTGATGAGGGTTTAAGATCATCAATAGTTAATTTATCAATTAATTTCTTTCTACTAGTAGCTTGTTTTGCTTTGGAAGCATTAGAACTAAACCTTTGAATAAAATCTTTAAGTTCAGAGATTTTATCTTCTCTTTTCTTTTTGTCATCTTTACTTTGCTTATTTGCTAATTGACTTGAAAAATACCAAAAGTCGTAGTTACCAACAAATAGTTGAATTTTTGAAAAGTCGATATCTGCTATATGGGTACAAACACTGTTTAAGAAGTGTCTATCATGACTAACTACTATAACTGTGTTTTCAAAATTTTCTAAAAAACTTTCCAACCATTTGATTGAATCTAAATCCAAGTGGTTAGTAGGTTCATCGAGCAATAATATATCAGGAGAGCCAAACAAAGCTTGTGCTAGTAATACTCTAACTTTAAGACCATCTTCAATATCAGACATTTTCTTTTGATGAAAATCGGTACAAATACCCAAACCATCTAACATTTGTCCAACTTCAGCTTCAGCTTCCCATCCACCTAATTCAGCAAAATCATTTTCTAAATTTGCAGCTCTAATACCATCTACTTCACTAAAATCTTCTTTTTCATATAGAGTGTCTCTTTCATTCATTATTTTGTAAAGTTTATCGTAACCCATGATTACTGTTTCCATAACAGTGTAATCTTGGAAAGCAAAATGATCCTGCCTTAACATGGTTAATCTTTCACCAGTTGTGATGATTACCTCACCTGTATCTTGTTCTATTTCTCCAGATAGTATCTTTAAAAAAGTTGATTTACCGGAGCCATTAGCACCAATAATTCCGTAACAATTACCTGGGGTAAACTTAATATTGACATCTTTGAATAATACTTGTGTACCATAAGATAATGAAATGTTAGAAGCTGTTATCATTTATATATTCCTTATAAATTTAGTCTATCGAAAAAAAGGCAACCTGTCATTAGGCCACCTTTTATGTATATAGTCCCTAGGGGAATCGAACCCCTATTTAAAGACTGAGAATCTTTCGTCCTAA
>CAZJGS010000095.1:0-9481 GCA_964545735.1 uncultured Spirochaetaceae bacterium | reverse complement strand
GTATTGTTGCCAGGAGATCCTCTAAGAGCTGAGTTTATTGCAAAGACCTATCTTAAAGATGCTGTTTGCTATAGCACAATAAGAGGCATGTATGGTTTTACAGGGACTTATAAAGGACATAAGGTAAGTGTTCAAGGAACAGGCATGGGAATGCCATCTTTCTCTATTTATGCCAATGAACTTATAAATGAATACAATTGTAAAAAGTTAATGAGAGTTGGAACTTGTGGCTCAATTAATAAAAGTGTTAATTTAAGAGATGTTATACTTGTTAGTGGTGTTCACACCGATAGTAACATTTTCAATATGAGATTCCCTAATATTAATTTTTCAGCAGTTCCAAGTTTTGATTTATTATACAAAGCTTATAACCTTTCTAAGCAAAGGGGATTAAAAACTCAGGTTGGAACAGTTTTTGTATCGGACCTATTTTATAGAGATGATGCAGCACAAGTTAATGAATTATTAGGAAGCTATGGTGCCCTAGCTGTAGAGATGGAAAGTGCTGAACTATATGCCCTTGGAGCTAAATTTAATGTCGATGTATTAACTGTTTTAACAGTTAGTGATGATTTGATTACCCATGAATTCGTATCTCCAGAGGATAGACAAACCTCCTTTACCAAAATGATGGAATTAGCATTAGAAACAATTATAAGTGAATAATTAGTCAATATTGTTTACTAAAAATATTAATAGCTGAAGTTGTAGTAATTTATAATTTCAGCTAATTTTTTTAATTAGAAAATCTAACTTAAGGTGATCATCACATAAAGTCTTATCCCTATATTTCCATGATATTAATTTCATACCCTATTAATGGTCAAAGAGAAAATTTGCTTGAGCAATAATGCTAAATAGCTGAATATCTTTTATTAACAACAACTTATCGATACTTACTCTGATATATATAAATACAATCTTCTCTATTTTTCTTGACAAGAATCAATTTTATTAAATAATATCATCTTATGAAGAAACTATTTTATTTGATCATTTTAACAATGCTATTTAGCTCATGCACCTTGGTGTTTTCTTTGTTAAATCCATATAAAGCTTATCAAAAAGATTTTGATAACAATTTCATAAATGAAGAGATTACATCATCAACTCTAGCTTCTTTGTTCGATTATAAAGAAACACCATGGGATGAAGTAGTCTATTACGGCTCTTATTCCTTTTCTCCTGAAAACATAGAAAGGGATTTAGGAATAACAAACCCCTTTATTCCTAGCTCTTATAATGATGGAGATTGGTTGTTAGTCTTTGTAGACAAACATGGGGGAGATTATAGTTTAAAATATCTAATTGTAGGCAATGGATATCAAGTAGATTTAAGTGAATATATTCCCAATAATCCCCATAAGACTCATTTCTTAAAAGATGATTTATATGAAAGAGCTCCAAATTCAAGAAAGATTTTATTAAAGTAAAAAGGTACTAGAAATTAAAAATACCTTAAAGAGTTCTGACTACTTGTTTATATCTTTAATTAAACCCTTACAAATTTAGATTGAAGCTAAAAATTAAAAGTAAATTGAAAATAAATAAAGGTGATATATACTAAAATCCGACATATTTCGTACACATAAAACCAACATTTTTATCTTATCATTTACAACTTACAGTTACTTTCCATTACCTAGAGAAAATTAACCTAAAAAAGTTGTTAATAGTATAATTTTACTTTACTCTAACGAGAAGATATATATGTAATACTTAAACAAAGAGAGGAATACCGATAACATGAAAGCTTATATAATAAAAATTGAATTAGAAGAATCAGATCCATTAATATGGAGAAGAGTAATAATGCCAGCGGATGCAACTTATAAAAGACTCCATGATATTATTCAAAACGTAAGTAATTTTAGAGGTGGTTATCCTTATGGAAATCGTCATTTGTATCAGTTTATATTGTCTAAAGAGAATATGAGTGTCACAAATGATGAGGAAACTTGTTACGAGCATAAGCACTTTATTAAAAACAAAGATTTGTTTGATCAACGTTTAGAACAAATGTCAGGTATTGAACATGATTTTGAAAAAATGCATCAAGAGAGGCTAGGAGTCGAGGCAAGATACCCTTCAGGATTAAAGATTGATCATTATTTAGAGACATACAAAGAAATAGAATATAATTATGATTATGGAGATGGTTGGGTATTTAAAATTAAACTTGAAAAAATAGTTGATGATTATTGCTATGGTTTTGCAACATTACTTGATGGGGCAGAGTCAGCACCTCCAGAAGATATAGGGGGACTAAGAGGCTTTTCCAAGTTTATAGAAGCTTATAGAGATCCTGAGGACTCAATTCATGAACAAATTGCAGCATATGGTAATGTATTTCATTTTAATGAGTATGATCCCTCTCTGATTAATAAAGATCTTAAAGCAATTGTATATAAGAAAACAGAAACAGATAAAATAATTGAAGATAAGTATAGAAACGAGTAAGTAGTTTTTACTTTATTTTTGCTATAAATGAAATCTTTTGACAATTAAACAGCATAACTCTCCTTTAATCAAAAGGAGAGTTATTTCAAAGAGATAGATCAACTATATCTAGTCATATCAAAACCATATTACATGAATGGGAACTTGATACGAAATACAGTTGTTGCGAATTTTACAACAACTGCTTCTAGAAAGAGAAAACTTCAAGTTAATTATAACATTTTATTATTTACACTAATGCAGATAGCCCTAACATTGGATTTTTCTGTTTTAAGAAAAAACGCCTACACTATTACCTCCATAGTTACTTGTTATTAGTAGTCTAAAATTATTGATCGTTGTATTTTCTTAATATTTTCAAAGTGTTTTAAAGGAATTATTAAGAAAGAGCGGGGTAGTTAAAACCCTTTTTCAGTTAACAAAGGACTATTCATAAAATTCAAATAGAATGGGTGATTATCTTTTGTTTAATTTATTTTAGAGCTAACAATTATTATTATATTTATGATACAATATATATTCTTGTGTTTAAATAAAAACGTTATACAATTACTTAGATTTACTAATAGAGTAAGTAGATATTATTATTTAACTCTTTTGTCAAAAGCTTGATTAATTGCCGTTACAATTAAGATTACTTAGCTTATTTTTAATAGTGATCTTAGTTTTGCAATAAACTACAACTGAAAACAAGTAAATTTAAGGCTTAATCTTAGATATAAAAATTGACCAGCTCTCAAGTATATGAGAACTGGTCATAAATAAATTCTTTTCTAATCTATTTAATGAAAGGTGAAACTGTTTTAGTAATTTCATTAAGAATTTTTGGATTGAAGTTAGATTCTAGGAATAAATTAACAGAATTTTTTTTGGTTTTAGTACTATCCAACCACTCTAGTAACTTCCAATAATTTGCTTTTTCAATGCGAGCTGTTTCAACTCGAGCAAAAACATTTTCTGTTTTGGAATTGCCATAACCATAAGTAAAGCCATACATATACTGGTCATAAACAGGCGCTGCAATACCATCAAATAGTAAGAACACATGTTTATTGTAAGCTTTTAGATCTGCAGGAGTTCTTTTCATAGAAAAGTCTAATCCACCCCAATCATCTATTCCTTGCATTCCATTTTCAAAACCAAATTTACCATTAAATTCAATTTTTTCAAACACTGATAACTGAGAACCAAGAGCTGTAATATCTGCTCCTGAGGCTAATATTGCGAAATTTAATGTTTCAGGTTTAGGCATATCACGTATTTGTACCTTCATGGTATCGTGCTTGTCAGGTGCAAGTACTGAGAATGAGAATCCAAAATCAGTTGAATCTTGTACATTTAAAGTCCCTTCGTTTAGGGTTGTATTGGTTTTTACATCTATAACTTTAACGGCTACAACACATTCTCCTGAAGCTAGCAAAGATCTTTTTTCAACTTTCCAATTAGGTGCTTGAGTGACCCAACTATTGATAGGTCGGTATACATCTAGCAATTCTGTTTTTGTTGTAGTTTTCAATTCAAGGTATACCATAATATCAGCATCTTTTGACTTTGCAAAATCATTAATATCTTTGTCAGTAGTACCGACTATTTCAACTAGATCTAAAGCAGCGAATTTTTTTTCTAATAAAGGTAATATTTCTACACTACTTGAACCTTCTGCCATTTGTATAACAACTTTAACTGTAGCTTGTTTAATAGCTTCTTCAAGGGTTTTATCTATATTAGGATAATCACTATTGAGCCTCTTAGTTCCTCTATAAAAAAGAACAGCATCACGTGCATTAGCTCTTCCACCATTTGCTATTAATTCATTTCCATTTTGAAAATATATATCTGCAACTCGATTTTGTGTTACCATTGCTTTCTTATAAATCTTATCAGAATCAGCTTTAAGTTCATCTCTTCCAGCATCCTCGACCATTTTGTGGATTGTTGTCAAAGCGTTGTAAAAATTGATAGCTTTAAATACTTCATTTCCATCTGAAGAGCTTTCATAGGAAGCTATTTGAGCATTCCATTCACTATTTGCTCTAGACCATGCTTCGTTGAGTACAACAGTAGCTTCAGCTAAGCCTGGTTCCTCTTTTAGAGCTTCTAAAGATTTTTCAATGGCGGTTGTGTAATCGCCATCGGCAAGAGAGGTAGCTGCCTGTTCAGAAGTTGAGGCACATGAACTAAATAGAACAAGTGTCAACGTTAGCAGAGCTAATAAACCTGTAAGTTGCTTTTTCATAAATTCCTCCTAATATGAATTACTTAAAAGTATTGTGTATTCTTTACGAAAAACGCACAAAAAATTCATATTTTATATTTTATATTTTATATTTTTAATTATAAGTTTCCTATTGTTGTAAGTCAAGATTTTTATTTTTTATAGATAAATATGTCTTAAGTGAAAGTTTTATTTTTTAGTAAAATAAAAAGAAAAAGAAACCACCAGAATTTTCTGATGGATTGAGTATATTAAGTACAATTTTTATATTATCGCCGATCTCACTTGAACTGTTACTGAGTTGCTCCTAATTGATTTTGAGCCTATTAATAAATAGGTTTCTCTAAATGTTTTTAGTTAGAAAGGATTTTGTTTATATAATTATTAAAGCTCTTATATTTTTAATTTCTATTGCAATCATACCCCCTCTTTTTCAACAAATAATATATGTACAACTAAATAGCCTATATAGTTCTTAATACTAACTGTAGTAAAAATAATAAAAGCTGAATTTATCTAGCATATATTCTATTAACCTTAATCAATTGAACTTAATCACTTAATATGAGACATAAAAAGTGTTTAGTTTACAAAAGTCATTTTGAGGCTTACAATGAAACTAAGTTGAACTTGACGTTATAATTCAAGATAACGCCAATTAAACTTTTTTTTACTCTGTCTTATTTATAAAATAATATCACTGTGAAAGTAAATATTTAAAAACAATAGATAAGGAGAAACTTATTCCTAATTTAGATATTCATAATGTATAAATTTAAAATATTAATATGGAAAGTTGAAAAAATATATGAAAGATCTTAGAAGGTTCCTTGTTTATTTTGCAATATTAACAGTTTCGCTGTTTTTGTGTTTCTTCATGCATTTTTTTGTAGAGAAAAACTATGCAGATATTAAAGTTAAATTAGTAGAATCTGGAAATGAGCGAGTTTATACTGAAGTAAATTCAATGATTTTCAAAATCAATATCTATAGAGAATTTAATGATGAAGAGGTTGTAAGAAAAATAGTTCATGATACTCTTGTTGGCAATCCTATCGCTGGTAATGAATATATATGGATAAATGAAGTAACTAACTGGGATGGTGGTGATGATTATGCCTTCCTTTTTGTTCATCCTACTTTTCCTGATACAGAGGGTCGGGTGATAACAACCTCCCTCCCTGATAGTTCTGGAGGATATCCCTCTTTGGTTGAACTCGAAGGAATAAAAGAAAATGGTGAGCTCTATTATCAGTATTATTTCAAAAACTATTTAAATGATGATATTGAATTGAAGTATTCCTATGCAAAGTTATATAAAGATTATAATTGGATAATTGGATGTGGCATTCCTGAATCTGATTTATTTGAAAATGCAAAATTTAATTATGAAAAAGAAAAACAAGTATTGTATCTGTTCTATCTTATAGTAGCAATTTTAGACTTATTTATCTTTTTTGTAATATATACTCAAAGGAAGAAAAGAGAGATAAGTGATAGAGTAAGAGTTTCAGAACTTATAGCAAATTCAAAAGCAGAAGCAAAAACAGAATTCCTTTCTACAATATCACATGAATTAAGAACGCCTCTTAATGCAATTATTGGTTTGAATGATTTATTAATAGAAAATATCAATGACAAAAAAATTGTAATGAATTACTCTTATAAAATTCATGAATCTAGCAAAATCCTTCTTGCTTTAATAAATGATGTATTGGATATGTCTGCAATTGAAAAAGGTAAGTTAAAGTTAGCTAATGAAGATTTTAATATAAAAAGTCTTATTTATTCTTTATCAGATATCTACTATAATCTTGCAAAACAGAAGGGATTGAATTTCAAGGTTCTCCTTGATGTTGTTCAGGATGAGGAACTGGTGGGAGACCAATATCGAATTCGTCAAATAATAGTTAATCTACTATCAAATGGACTGAAGTTTACTGAAAAAGGGACATTGACTTTAACCGTAAATGAAAAAAGAATAGATGATAAAACAACAAATCTTATTTTGGAAGTTCAAGATACTGGTTGTGGAATGGGAAAAGATACAATTTTGAGATTGTTTGACCCATTTGAACAGGCTGACGCTAGTGTTGTAAGAATTCATGGTGGCTCTGGTCTTGGAATGCCTATTACAAAACATCTTATAACAGCAATGAATGGTACAATTGATGTCGAATCAGAGTTAGCTGTTGGATCTAAGTTTTCTGTAACCATTCCTTTAGCTATATCTGAAAATGAAGAGGAATTAATTGTAGCACTTGATAATCAGACAGCAATGATTGTAGATGATGACGAAGATACTATCAAATATCTATCTAAAATATTCGATTCATGGAATGTTAAAAATAAAGGTTTTACCTCCTCTTTGAAAGCATTGGAATATATAAAGGAGAATCCAAAAGAATTTTCCATTTACATATTAGATTTCAAAATGCCAGACTTAACTGGATTTGAATTAGCAAAGCGAGTAAAAAAAATTAATAATGAAGTTGTTATCATAATGATCTCAAGTTATGATCTTGATGAATTAAGGGCTCAAAACAATCATTGTGTTACAACCTTTATACAAAAACCTATATTCAGATCCGAACTATACAATCATATAATTAATAAGGTTGCAAAGGTTGTAATTGTAAAAAAGATTCAAGAAATTGTTAGATACGATGGATTCAAAATCTTGTCGGTTGAAGATGATGATATAAATCAATTGATTATTAAAAATCTACTTGAAAAATTAGGAATTGAGATATTTGTTGCATCAAATGGTATTCAAGCTATTGATTTCATGAAAACAAATGACGAGAAAGCTAATATTGATATTATTTTTATGGACGTAAGAATGCCAGAGATAGATGGACTTACTGCTACAAAAAAAATTAGAGAATTTAATAAAAACATTCCAATTATAGCCTTAAGCGCAAATGCCTTTGATGAGGATGTAAGGAAAAGTTTTGATGTTGGAATGAATGCACATTTATCGAAACCTCTTGATAAGGTACAATTGTACGAGATACTAAAAGAATATTTACACAAAAAATCTTAATGACGTTTATTACTATAAGTATTTTAACTGATCTGTAAGTTTGAAGGGCTGCTGAATTCAAAGATACCTGCAACGTTTTTAGTGTTTACTAAAGAAAATTAGTTTTTAAATATTTCTGACAATTGAGGAGATTCTCATGGGGATTAGAGAAAATAATCTGGGTTTTAGTAGATTAAATAAAAAAGGTTATTATAAATAATAATCCAAAATCAATTGCTGTAATTGCATTCAACAAGTCTTCCACTATTTTTACTTGATTATCATCATTACAATATGTAATAAAAAATGATTTTCGTCCTCAATAACAGCAATCTCGTGAAATAATAGTATCTTTTTATTTACAACTATGACCGAATCGGGTTATCAAAGGATTGATGAGCCCGTTGCATATGGTGCCATAGCGTAAATTAATATTACAAGAGAAAGACCATTCTAGAAGTATAAGAACAATTTAATACATTATTGCTACACTATGCATCGCTTATTCTTTTTTTTTGCTAGAAGCAATGTCTCTGAGCATTTCGATCTTGTCTGGTTTTCCTAGAACCAACATGTTGCTTCCAGGTGGAAGCTGTTCCTTGGGTCCTGGATTGAAGCGCAACTTTCCCCCTGGATTTCGGATGGCGATGATGATCAACCCTGTGCGTTGTGGAATGGTCGCATCTTTAATCATTAATCCAGAGAGCTCGGATTCAGGTTCGACAGTAACTTCTCCAATATCCAGTAATTCGTCATCAAAACGAGTGACTATATCCAAGAACGATACTACATGGGGTTTTAGCATTAGATATGCCATCCTGATTCCACCAATCTCATTAGGGGAGATGGTTTTGTCCGCACCAGCTCTTTTAAGCTTTTTTGCAGAACCTTTTTCGATGGATCTTGCGACAATGTAGAGCTTGGGATTCAATCCCCGTGCGGTAAGGATTGTATAGACATTATGTGCGTCGTTATCGAGGCAACTCACCAGACCTTTGGCTTGTGTAATGCCAGCTTGGGTTAGTACGTCCTCGTTGGTTGCATCACCACAAATTACTGGCACTCCCTCTTCTTCTAACTCATTTGCACGGGTTTCTTGGTGTTCTACTACGATGAATGTCGTCTTTGAGAGTTTGAATTGCTCAATAACGCTGGAACCAGTCTGGCCGGCACCACAAACTATAATATGATCAACCATCATGGCAATCTGTTTCTCCATGGCTCTTCTCCTAAAAATTTGCTTTACTCCACCATCGATGAGAAAGGAAACTGCTTCTAATAATGAGTAGGAGACAATTCCTAATCCACTGAGGATGATACAGATGGTGAATATCTTTCCAGTAGGGGATAAATCGACTATCTCGCGGTATCCCACAGTCGATATAGTTATAATGGTCATATAGAGACCGTCAATCACGGATGAATTGGTGAGTATCATATACCCCACGGTGCCTATCGCTATAAGGGTGGCAACTAGGGTGAGGATGATCCAACCTCTCGCTAGGGGGCTTTTTCGCATTAAATCTCCTGTTTCCTCGATTTTATCAAATTCACTTTTGGCAATACCGGGTTGTTGATTTGTCCAAAGCATTTATTCTATATGAGAAAATCATTGAATTCATTTAAACCATATTTAACTTAAGTATTCCAGCAGTAGTTTGACTAATAATTCGACTAGCAATTACTTTAATTGTTTGACAAACTATATATTACTACCCCAGATGAAACCTACTTACCAAATAATAATATCATCAATTTCTTTGGAAAACAATGTTATTCCA
>CAZJGS010000094.1:0-10090 GCA_964545735.1 uncultured Spirochaetaceae bacterium | reverse complement strand
ATAATCAAAGAATAGTTGAAAACTCCACTTTTAATTGGCCTATTGGAATAAACGAAGAAAACCAAAAAGTTGATATCTCAAAAATACCTAAAAAAAATAGCAAAACAGCTGATATGATCTATTTAAAAGATTTTCCTAAACAAGGAGAGTATAAGATTTTAAATACCAAAGAAAACTTAACTATTGGTATGAGCTGGGACTCCTCTCTTTTCCCTTATCTTTGGATGTGGCTTGTTTGTAATGGTTCTTTTTCATACCCCTGGTATGGTAGAACATATAATATAGCTCTTGAACCCTGGACTAGCTATCCTTCTCTCGGTTTAACCGAGGCAATAAAAAACAATAGTAGTTTAAAAATAAAAGCCCATGAGATAATAAAAACTGATTTAAAATTAGAGGTAAATCAAGAATAAACCATATATACATTATTATTTAAAGCTTTTTAAGACTTTAAATAATAGTGTAAACTATAGGCTAAAAACCCCGCACATGTTGCAAAAGCTTCTCCGGTACTACATTCACCACTTTCTTCATCTACACTTTCACAAGCAATATAATTATCCATTTTCATTTTCTTTAAATTTACTATAGCACTTTGTCCAAAACCACTTAATAAGTTATTGCATAGAGATAAAACCCAAGGATGTGGAGCATGCTCACAACCAATTTCACTTATATTACTTCCTGAAAATGAAAGTTTATAATCCTTAGATCTTATATGATTAACAGTTTTTCTCCAAATAAGAGAATCTTTTTTACAAAACCCCAAATAATTTAATAATAATAAACTTCCAGGAGGCTCATCATAAATATTAAAGTTGGTATTTAAATCACTAGAAAAAACAAACATACCATCTTTTACAAGATATGCATAAATAGCTTCTTTAACACCCTTTGCTTCAATATTTAAACTCTCATCACTAAGATATTTAGATAAAATAATTAGAGACTTCCATACCAACACATTATCATAAGTCAAATATTTATAAGTAGCTACATCATCTGTTGGCATTAAAAAGGTTTCATATAATGCTACATCTTTATTTCTTTTCGACTTTAGTTTATTTAATATTATATCTAATCCATCTTTGATATATTCCTTATCTAAAAAAGCAGAGTCACCCGTTTTCTCTATATACCTATTTAATGCTAAAACAGGAGCACAAAGTTCATCTAATTCAAATCCTGGCTCTAGTAAGGTACCATCAATAAATCTACTATGCTCTCCAATATTATTAATTTGTGTGGTGAATACATATTTTAATACTTCTCTACTAAACTTTTCATCTATTAGTAAAAAGGATGGAAAACTCCAAAGTAGAGAGTCTCTATCCCAGTAAGCAGCAGAAACATAATATCTAGGAGATCTAGAGGTCACCAGCACTAATTCTTCAGTATCATAAGTTTTTCCAGAGGAAAAAAAGTATGAGAAAAATAAATTCGTATTTAATATTTTAGATAAATATTTATCATCAGTTTTTATTGTTTTTTCATTTAAAAACGAAACTAAATCATCATATAATGCATCAAAACCTATTCTCTTTAGATGCTTAGCTGCTGTGGCAGCTGATACTTCTTCAAATCCAATACCCAAATAATAATCATATACATTACTCTCTCCAGGTTTTATATCAATTAAAGAATTACAACTCTCCATACTAGCTAAAGAGACTAAAGGAACAGTATTAAATTGTTGTAAAACAACCCCATGATTCCAGTTACTTGTCTTACTTTTTATTGATGATTCAATTTTATAGCTTTCATTTACTACATGATATGTTTTATCCCAAGATAGATTGAATTGACTATTAATAGAAACAGTCTCATTTCCTTTATTTAAAACATTAATTCTTAAAGCAATAGCCTTTTGATTTTGTGGAGTTAAATAAGTGATTGTTATCTTAACCTTATCATTTTCAAAAACAGCTCTAGGTATCCAAAAAGATACCCTATCCCAAACTAATTTCTCTGTTATATCAACTTCTATGCCATTAATTCTTATAGCTGGTTTAATCAAGGGAGATCCGTCAATTTGTAATAAACCTTTATACCTCATATTCAATAGTGTTAAATATTTAATATTTCCAGTTTCTTCTTCAATGTGAGGCAGAGAAATATACTCATTTCCTGTAACTTGAACCATTCTTATTTCTCCTCTAACCAAATAATTGAGCCCACTTTAAAGGACGGTACTCTAAATTTTATAATATCACTTCTACTTCCCTCTGCCCTAGTAAAATCAAGTTTTTGTGGTAAAAATATATTACTGTCAGGATCTGTAAAATAGACACTCTCAACACTCTTAAAAACTTGTACTTCAATGTGTAAAACTGAACTTAAATTGGGCTCATTTTTACCTTCATTCCATTTAAAATCATTATTCTCTAAATTAAGAAAACTTATTAAATGCTTTTTACCATTAGATCTAATAACAGTAGATATTTTATTTGCCTCTGAAGTTAGTGAATAATTGCCATCAATTTTATATTCTTCATTATCCCAACCACAATGAGTCATACTTACATCTTTTAAGGACTCATCAAAAAGAAGTTGTTGATAGGATACAAAGAAATCTTGATATCTTTGTATCTTTAAAATTTCATTATCTCTCAATTTTGTATAATCACAATAATAACCTTGGGTTATAACACACCCCTCTTCGCCTAGATACAAATGTGTTGCACCTAAAGTATTTATATAAAAAGTAGTTAATAAGGCACTGTAGAGAGCTCTTTCTCTGTCTAATCTAAAACTAGCAATATAAGAAGCAAGAACAACAGGTTTTAAACTTTCCTTTGCTTTAGTAATTATCTCTTTCAAATTATAAAATGTTTCATAAGGAGGCCAAACCTCAATATAGATAGCTTTTTGATTGCAATCCATAATTTTCCCAAGTGGCCAAGCTCCAACATTATTGAATATTAAAGGAGCTTCTTTTAATTCTTTAGCTACTTTATCTAAAAAGATAGGTAAATCTTTTTCTAAATATTTAACCTGATTATTATAATCTAATGCTCTTTTAGGATAGCCATAAGTATCTAAATGAATACCTGAAAATCCAAGCTTCTCTATGCTTTCTTTGTATTGAGAGATTATATGCTTTGGCCAATTTGATTTTTCACTTATATTCATAAAATAGAATATATCGATAAATGTTAAGGGTTTTTTATCATGCGAATAATAAGCATCCTCTTTATGATCTTCATAGAAATCTTTAGAAGCTGCGTAAACTGGTCCGTAAGCCATAGTCTTCATATTTCTTTTAGTACAACTTTCAATTTTCTTCTTAATAACATCAAGATTACTGACTTTATTCATAGCATCTTTAAATATTATTTTAGGAGGAAGCATTTTATGATGTCGATAGGACCAATCGTAAAACTGGATATAATTTAAATGATTTGAATTCATCCATTTTATGTCTTCATCATTATCAAACTTTTCAAAATCACTTAAAAACCCATATCTAATAATTTTCTCATTAGGGTCAATTGAAAAGACTTGTGTAAACAATACATTTCCTTGTTTTACAAAAATTCTATAACCTGCTAGCTTATTTTCAAAAAAGCCTAGTTCTATTGAATTTAAACCAATTAACAATTCACTATTTATAGTTTTTATAAGTTTATCCAATTCAAATATTTCAATAGTACATGGTTCAGTTGATTGTGTGTTTTCTATGATTAAATTTATTGTATCTAATCCATTATATGAAGCTTTGTCAAAATATATATTATCGATCATCCCTTTACTGCTCCTTCTGCTAAGCCACTCATAAATTGTTTTTGGAATATTAAGAAAATTACTATAACTGGAACTATGGCAATAGTTGCTGTTGCGGAAACCAAATGCCATTTTGCACCTGCAAATTGTTGAAAAAATACTGATAGTGCTTGAGGAACATTATGCTTTTTATTACTTTGTAGAAAAAATACAGCTTGGGCATAATTGTTCCAAACCCCAAACCCATTTAGTATTACAAAAGCCGCAGTTGCAGGCTTTAAAAGTGGAAATATAATTTTCCAAAAAGCAGAGAGCCCAGTACAACCATCAATTTCAGCGGCTTCATTTAATTCTTTTGGAAGCTCTCTAATAAATGTTGTATAAATAAATACACAAGTTGGAAGAGAAATAGAGGACGTTACAAAAATCATTCCCCAAAGAGTATCTACCCCATGTATCTTTCTCATTAAGGTATAAAGAGGAACTGTATTAATAATTCCAGGAATCATCATACAACCAATTAAAACAGAAAATAATATATAATTAAATTTACTAGCTCGTCTAGCAATAGAGTATCCAGCCATTCCACCAACACTTATTGATAGTAATAGGGATCCACCCGTTATTACTGCTGAATTAAACATAGCTAATCCTATATTAGATCTTTTGTAGGCTTCTATATAATTACTAAAATGAAAATCAGGAGCAAACATATTGCCTTCGTAAAAAAGTGTGCCTGGATCATTTAATGATAGAATTAATAAAACATAAAAAGGTAAAAGACAAATAATACATATTATAGTAATCAATATAACTTTAGCAGTCTTATTTAAATTTATTTTAGGCATAATTTTACTAACTCCTTGATTTTGTAAATTTAAAAGAAACTATTACTGGAACTAAAATAAGCACAAACAATATCATAGCCACTGCTGTGGAATAACCGGTCTTATTGCCGTAACACATTCTCATAATATATATACTTAAACTTTCAGTTGAGTAGCCAGGGCCTCCTTCTGTTAATGACATAATTATATCAAATACCGAAAGAGATCCAATAATATTTGTAACAACATTAATTCTTATCGAGGGCACTAATAAAGGGATAGTTACTTTACTAAATATCTGAGACTTTGAAGCTCCATCAATTCTTGCTGATTCATACAATTCTCTAGGAATTGATTGAAGACCGGCTAAATAAATTATCATTGTCATTCCAGAATATTGCCAAACATTAACAAGTATTAAAACAATTATTGTATAGGAGTATGCACCCATCCAGTTCCAAGCAATAGTAGTATTAAAAAACTCAGCAGCTCTATACATAAAACCTCTGCCAGGTTGTAATAAAAAATACCAAATATAACCCATAATTAAGGGGCTTATTATAGCTGGAAGATAAATTACAACTCTAACAAAATCTTGTAATTTAAACTTATTCTTCATAAGAAGGGCATAGGACAACCCTACGAGATTTAAAAGCAAAGCACTTCCAATTGCAAAAAAAACTGTTGTTTTTATATCACCTAAGGCTCTTGAATCACTAAAAAATTCAACATAATTTGAAAAGCCAACAAAAACAGCTTTGCCCATACCATCCCAGTCAGTAAAGCTTAATCTAATTCCTTGAACAAGAGGAAAGATAAAAAAAATTCCATACAACAAAGCTGCAGGAATACTCATTAGTTGGATTCCATCAATTCTTTTTTTCATAAATTTACCTTAAAATATTTGGTAGGGAAGAACTCCCTACCAGATTTTTATTCTTTAGAAACCGTTGTTCCAAGCTTTTTGATATGCAACTCCAAATTCTTCAGGAGTATAAGTACCAGCTAATAAGTCTTGAACCATTCTACCGGCATCATCACCAGAGAAACCTGCTGGCTTTTCATTGGTGAAACCAATGTTTGAAGCAGAATTAAGAACTTGTTTTACTTCTTTTCTAAATCCGTCTGGAGCCCAAGCCGCATCTACATCTTTAAATGCACTAGGAGAGCCTAAAGCTTCTGAGTATTTCTTCATATTTTCAGCAGAAAATAAATAATTTAGAAACTTTTTAGCCCCTTCAATATTTGTTGAGCTTGCTGAAATACTATAGCCACTATCTTCTGCAGAAAGAACTACAGGTTTTGAATTAGGCATATAAGCTGGATATGGAGCAAAACCAATATTCATATCAGGCTCTGTTGCGAGAATTCCACCTAGAGCCCACATTCCATCAGAGAACATAGCAGTCTGGCCACTTAAAAAAGCTTCGGTTCTGTTATCAGCTGTAGCGCTTAATACATCACTATTAATTAAACCTTTTTCTTGTAATTCAACTATATTTCTAGCAAATTCAACCATTGCTCCATTTGGATCAGCAAAATTCAATTTATCACTTTCATTATTTAACATAGCAAGCTTAGATTCAATTGGACCTAAAGTTTGTTTTAAATAACCATGAGGTACAAATTCTATCCAATGGCCTAGTGACCAAGCTTCTTTACCAGGAAGGAATAAAGGAGTTACATCAGGGCGCTCTCTTTTAATTACTTCCAAATTAGCTACAAACTCATCCCAAGTTGTTGCAGTTTTTAGGCCTAATTCATCAAAGATATCTTTGTTATAAAATAAACCAGCCATAGTCATGTTTGTACAAACTCTATACTGTTTTCCAGTTTTTATATCAGTACAGTTATCCCTCATTGATGGAACTAATCTATTCCACCAAGATTCATTACTCAAATCAAGATACTTTCCTTGATCAACATAAGCTTGCTCATACGTTGTCATAATATCTGGTACTTCACCTGAAGCAAATTTTACTTTTATAATATTACTTGCATCTTTTTGATACTCTTGAGATACAGAAAATTCTGTTTCTTGAGCATTAAAATCATTAATAATACTATTCAATAAATCAATTGTTTCTACCTTTCCAGTAAAAAATGATAACTCAGAACTACCATTAGCAAATAACCCAGTGGTTATCAAAGCTATTATAGCAATAACTGATATAACTCTTTTATTCATTTGAAAACTCCTTTTACTTTGTGATAATTAAATTATCAACTCAAAACTGGAAATGCGAAATACCAAGTTTTTCTCATTAAGGTACAACTTTATTTGATTTAGGCAATATTGTAAGATTTTTTCTTGCTCAGCTCTTAATACCCTTATAGTATAAAGTAAAAAGGAAGTGAAAATGAATAAAAAATGGACAATTAAGACAAAATTACTAATTTGTACAAGTTTTTTAATTTTCATTTCAGTAATGATTGTCACAATTATATCTTCAAGAAATTATAGAAAAGATATGATTGAATTATCTCATGAAGATACAAAAGTAACACTTCAGCAACTTGCCTATAATATAGAGACATACCTTCAAAGCATTCAAGAACTTTGTATTATACCTTATTATGATGTGTCCCTAATCCAAGCTCTATCAACAGAGCCACAAAACTCATCAGAGATATTACAAAAACAAAGAGTGATCGAGAATTTCCTCTCAAAAAATATCTTACTCCCTCATGATGATATTCAAGATGCTTATATTTTTAGTGATGAAGAACTTTATTCAAGTAAACGAACTCAAAAATACATATCTAGCTCTAACCTAGATGAAAATTTAATAGAAAAAGTAATTCAAACTAGATTTCCTATTATTATTTATTCAGATGATGAGAGTTTTAATTTTACGGTACTTAGCAATATTTTCGATATGAAAGATAATAGTAAGTCCATTGGTATTTTAAGAATTGATGCAAATACAAAAGGCCTTGATAAAGTTTGTTCAAAAGTATTGGATTGGGGTGAAAAAGCTTTAATTATTACCAATGAAAATGGAGATTTAATATATGGGAAAAGTAAATCTTTTTCCTCTGATTATATAAAAGAGATTCATAGCCAATTAGATAATTCAAAAATAAATAAAAACAATGTTTTAACTTTTGACAATGATGAGTTTTTAATAACCTCTGTTGATATACCTTTAACCTCTTGGAAAATATATGATATTAGTAGTCTTAAAGTTATGAGCAAAAACATTAATGCTATCCAAATCAGATCTATATTATTGGGCCTCCTTTGTGCCACAATTGGAATTATTTTATCAACACAACTTGTTAAACTTCTATTACGTCCTATTTATGAAATAACAGATTTAATGAAAAAGGTTCAAGGTGAAGACTATAGTGTAAAAGCTACAGTTAGAGGTGATGATGAAATTGCATACCTATCTTCTACCTTCAATGAAATGACACAAAAGATTGATGTAACCATGAAAAAAAATATACTTCTTACTCAAAAGATATATGAGGCAAAATATCTTGAAAAAGAAGCTCAATATGTTGCAATGTGCAACCAAATCAAACCTCACTTTTTGTTCAATAGCTTAAATACAATAAGTCTTTTAATAAAAGTTAACAGAAAAGAAGAATCAATTGATTATATAGAAAAACTTGCTTCTCTTCTTAATGGACTTGTTCACGCCGATTCAGAAATAACCATCAGATCTGAAATATTAATATGTAAGAATTATTTAAGTATGCAATGTATTAGATATACCAATTTAAATTATGATATTGATATAAAGGATGAACATTTGGATTATCTAATTCCTGCATTAACGATTCAACCTATAATTGAAAATGCATTAATTCATGGTTTTGCCAGAAAAGAAGATCAGTGTCATATTAAAATACAATCAATAGAAAATGAAGATAGTATTTCTATAGTTATTAGTGATAATGGAGTTGGTATTGATAGTGAAAAACTTAAAGAGATTATAGAAAAAATTAACAACCCTAATTCAGAGTATTTAAGTCTTACTAAAAGGGTTGCTTTAATAAATATAGCAAGACGGATTAAATTAAAATATGGAACTAGTTTCGGCTTAAGTGTTTCTTCAATTAAAGATAAAGGTTCAACCTTTAGCTTAACAATTCCAAAAATTTTAGGAGAAAAATATGTATAAAGCTCTAATTGTAGATGATGAGCCTTTGATGAGAGAATATTTAGGAAATAATTTAAACTTAATAAATCCTGATTGGATAGCTAAAGATACAGCATCTGACGGTATTTATGCTATTCAACTTCTGCAACACACAAACTATGATGCTGTTATAACAGATATAAAAATGCCGGCTATGGATGGAATTGAATTATCAAAATATCTGCACTACAATCTTCCTGAGATGCCTATAATAATTATTACTGGCTATGATAAATTTGAATATGCTAGGGCCGCAGTTAAACTAAATGTGTTTGATTTTCTATTAAAACCTTTAAGGGATGAAGAATTGTCCGCGGCTTTATCTGCAATATCATTAAAAACTGTTAATCCTACTGATAAACCACCAACAAGTATTAATGCAAATAAAAATACTTTAGTTTCTCAAATCCAAGAATATCTTCAACTTCATTTTAGAGAGGGCTTAAGTCTTACAATCCTTGCTGATATTTTTAATATTACACCTTCATACCTTAGTACTATCTTTCACAAAGAAATTGGAGAACCTTATTCTAAATATCTACTTAGAATGAGAATGGAAACAGCTAAAGCACTACTTTCTAATCCGAATTTAAAAGTACAAGAGGTTGCTCTTGATGTGGGTTTTGCCTCGTCTAAACATTTTGGATCTGTTTTTAAAGCTTATTATGGAATTAGCCCTGGTGAGTTTAAGGATTCTAGATAAAAATTATTCAAAAATCCTACAATATATAGCTAATTGGAGGAACAAACTTTGGCCAATTGGATGAATATACTTTATATTTCTATATAAGTTGCTACATAATATGCTTATTAAGAGAAAACAATATGGAAAAATATATTCACTACATAATAAGAATTATTTTTGTACCCTTATTTTATACTATCTAAATTCAGAAAGTATCTGTTTTTTGTATTTTTCTATTACGTCTATACTGTTACAGTTGAGCCAATTTCCCCACTTATCCTTAAGTTATGAGTACCACAAAATCAACTTATACTTTTTTCTAGTTAAATATAGGATGTAAATATATTTGATTTTAGTTGTCGCTTTTTTATTTTAAAACTATTTTCAATAACTTTAGAGGTGCATATATATTTTTGAATATTATTGCATTTTGAAGATTTTATAGGGGGTAATACTTCATCAACAGTTTTTCCATCTATTGCAAGCACTCCAATTCCAGATTTCGCATACAGATTAAAATCAATATTTTTTATTCTATCTTTTGGGAGGGCAACATAAGAATAATCAGAAAAATATTGATATCTCTGTGCTTGAATAAAAGCTTCTTTCCAATCTTTTAATTTTGCCTCAATTGAAAAAGTAACTCCAAGTTTATAATTAAATATATTTTTAATAATCTTTATAACTTTATTTTTTACTTCAAC
>CAZJGS010000093.1:0-10132 GCA_964545735.1 uncultured Spirochaetaceae bacterium | reverse complement strand
AGTTGAAAAAACCCGGCGAGTTATCGGACGTCGGAGTGAGAGAACCCGTTGATGTGACGGATAGATGAAAAAATATTATGGCGTAGATCAAAACCCACCTTGCGGATACTGGGCAAACGTCTCCACCCTTCCCTCTCCTGCTCTCTTTTCGGGCGCGTGTCAGAACCTTTTTAAAAAAAAGGTTGACTTGTCTATAAACACGTATATAAAAGGTATATAGTCCTTCCCGTATAAATAGATAAACAAGGATTTATCATGTCGACAAAATACGCAATCCTTGGACTCCTCAATTATTCGGATATGCACGGGTACCAGATCAAGACGCATATCGAAAGAAATTTCGGCCATATGTGGTCGATTAATTTCGGACAGGTGTATCCCAGTCTAAAAGGCCTAGAAAAAGAGGGGCTCATCAATATGGTTGAAGTCGCGCCGTCGGAAAATGGCGGTCCCCCTAAAAAACTGTATTCGATAACGGGAAAGGGAGTAGATGAATTTTCACGGTGGCTTGCCGAATTCCCCGAGAAACCTATACTCATCAGGGACCTATTCCTGCTCAAGTTCGCATTCTTCGGATTCGGGAGTGATGCACGGGCCATAGAGATTATAGACCGGCAGATAGAACTTTATGAGACTCAATTGGAGCAACGGCAGGTAAATCGCAAAAGATGGGAGCAGCAAAACCTGTATGTCCGACTCATGATCGATCTCGGCATAACCCAGATAGAGATGTATCTGGAATGGCTCTGCCATGCCCGCAACGAAATTGAAAAACAACTCACAGGGAATCGTTCCGTAAAAAGTACAGCATTTTTATGATTACCAGCTTCAAAAAAAAAGGGGGGGGATCATGGAGTTTAGCGGCCTTACTCTTGTCACCGGCGCGGCCGGGTTTATGGGGAGTCACCTTGTTGAATTTCTTGTCCGAAAGGGCATCCGTGTAAGGGCTTCCGCCCGTCCCCGAAAGGACACGTCATTTTTCGACCGTCTGGGCGTCGAATATGTCGCTGCCGATCTTACAAAGCCGGAAACACTGCCCCGGCTCTTTGAAGACGGCGTCGATCGGGTCTTCCACCTCGGGGCAATCTGTAATTTTTCCACACCCTATGAATCCCTCCGCCCCACCAATGTTGACGGCGTCAAACAAATCACCGACCTCGCGCTGAAAAACGGCGTCAAGCGCTATATCCACGTCGGTTCCACCAGCGTGTACGGCTATTATCGAGGGATGCCGTTTCAGGAAGACAGTCCCCGCGACCCGCAGGATTCCTACGGGAGGAGCAAACGCGACGGCGAGGATGTCGTCTGGGGCCGCATCAAGGAAGGTCTTCCGGCGACTATCACGCGGCCGTGTACCGTATACGGGCCGCGCTGCAATGACGGCGCGGGCAAGGCCTTTTCACGCCCCTCCAGCATCAGCGCGATCCCGGGAAGCGGCACCCAGCTTCTTTCCAACGTCCGGGCGGAAGATGTGGCCGCCGCTGTCTACCACCTCTCGTTCATCAATGCCACCATCGGGCAAGCCTTCAATCTTGCCGAAGACACCCATCCGACGCTGGAGGAAGCGCTTGTGATGGCCTCGGAGACCTTCAGCACCAAGCCGCCGAAGCTGCACCTGCCTCTCTGGCTGGTGAAGACCGTTGCGCGGGTGGACGGCGCGGTATCGGCGCGCAAGGGGCAGATACCGGACCTGGAGCTGGACGCGGTACGGTATCTTTATGATGATTATGTGGTCGATAACAGCAAACTGAGTGCGACGGGATACCGGATGATCTATCCGGATTTCAAAGAATCCATGAAGCAGATGGGAGAGTGGTATCACGCGGAGGCAGAGAAAAACAGATCCGCATAAATAAATGGGAGGTGCAGGTATGGGACAGGTTGTAGTCATTACCGGATGTGGGGATGGAATGGGGCGTCACGTTGCCAAAATGCTTGCAGCTACGGGCCATTCCGTGGCGGGCTTTGACGTCGATTCCAAGGGGATAGCTTCTCTTGTGGAGGAGCTGAAGGAAATCGGCGGTGATCACCTGCTCGAAACGATCGATATCACCGACCGACCAGCGATCAAGACATTCTGTGATCAGGTCCTGGCCCTGTACGGGCATGTCGACACGGTGCTTTCGAATGTGGGGATCGGGTTCTTCAGTCCCTTTGAGGAGGTAAATCTCGAGAAGGCGCTCCAGTGCCTCGAGATCAATGTCATAGGGGCAGCCGCGATCTTTCAAGCCTTTATCCCCTCGATGCGGGAACAGGGGTCCGGTAAGCTCATCGCCATGTCGTCGCTGGTGGGGCGCATTCCCTTCCCCTTTGAATCGATATATTCCGCGAGCAAGTTTGCCGTTACGGGGATGATGCTCTCGCTGAAGTATGAGGTGGAACCGTTCGGCATACAGGTGGCCCTGATCGAACCAGCGCAGGTTTCCACAAGCTTTGCGGCCAAGATCCACGTACTGCCGCCCGAAGGTTCCGTCTACCGGGATCGGGCCCGGCGGTTTATTGAGCGAGACGACGATCTCATCAAAACGGCGCCCACGCCACCCTTCGCGGCCAAGAAGATCATGAAGATAATAGAAGCGAAAAAGCCGCCGTTGTTCAACCAGATCGATTTCATGAGCACCTTTTTCCTGTGGATCAACCAGGTCCTCCCGCGGTCGATACGGGACGCGATTCTGGTTAACCACATGAATATTAAAGTATAGGCATGAAAAAGGATTCAAGGGGTCAAGGATTCACGTGAAAACATTTAAAAGTCCATCATCGGAACCCTCGGCCCCTGGAACCCTCGAACCCTATTTTCGTATTAAAGTCTGACATACGGGAGGCATACATACCATGAGTACACAACAGGCACTCCGTCAACCCCCGACGCGATCCCGCGTCGACAGGCTCCGCTGGAAGATCATCGAGGCGCCCCAGGAAATCTGCGTAGAGCGCGCCCGGTATCTCACCGAGGCGATGAGGTCCCACTGGGACAAGCCTCCGTTCACGCGGATGAGCCTCGCCTTCGAGCATATCCTTAAAAACATAAGCGTTATCATCCGCGACGACGAGACCATTGTCGGGTGCCGCACATCCAAGCTCAAGGGGGCTCCCCTCTTTCCGGAAAACAAATCGTTGTGGATTGAGGGAGACCTTGAAAATTTCGATACACGGGCACTGCAGAGGGCACTGATCACACAGGAAGAAAAGGATGAACTTACCGCAAACATCCTTCCCTACTGGAAAGGGAAGACGGTGGAAGAACGTATGCAGAAGTTCATGCCGGAAGACATCTTGGACGACATGGACAAATACATCTTCACCATGATGCTCGAGATCACCTACGGGATCGGCCATTTTACCATGAACCACAAGCGGGTGCTTGCCCACGGACTTCGCGGCGTCATTGACAATGCCAGCCAAACGCTGGCGGGTCTCTCCCCGGAAGAGAAGGATGGTGAGAAAGGCCTTTTCTACGACGCGGTGATTCGATCCTGCAACGCCGTTATCTCCTTCGCGAAGCGCTACAGCGAGCTCGCGCATGCAATGGCCGGGGCCGAGACCGATCCTGAACGTGCGGCAGAGCTTAGAGAGATTGCCCGCGTATGCAGCCGTGTCCCCGAACACCCGGCTGAAACACTCCACGAAGCGATGCAGAGCCTCTACTTTATACACCTGGTTGCGCAGCTTGAATCGGGGGGAAACTCCATATCACTAGGCCGGATCGACCAGATTCTCTACCCGTACTACCGGAAAGACATTGAAGCGAACCGGACCTCCCCGGAGAAGGCTCGGGAACTGGTGGCCATGCTTTTTGTCAAGGTAAACGAAATCTGGAACGTCCTCGAAGAGGCCTTCATCCCCGGCGGCGAAGGGACCGAGGGGAAGACGACGCAGAACGTCACTGTGGGCGGCGTGGGACCCCACGGGAAGGACGCGACGAACGACCTGAGCTATATCGCCCTGGACGCATACGCCGATGTGAGAACCGTGCAACCTGATTTTGGCGTCCGGTTCTCCCCCGATTGCCCCGCGGAGCTAATGCGCCGGGCCGTCGACTACGACCGCGATGGCGTCCTGATGCATCTTTTCAATGATGAAACTATTGTCCGGTCGCTGGTACGGGGAGGCCACACGCTTGAAGATGCCCGGGATTACGGCATAGTCGGCTGTCTTGAGCCGAATGCGCAGGGGAAGACCTTCGCGTCCACCTTCGCGGTGCAGTTCAACGGCATCAAATGCCTCGAATTTGCCCTTTCCAACGGGGTCGACAACATCTTCGGCTACCCGAGCGGGCTCGAAACGGGGGACCCCGCGGGGTTCAAGAGCTTCGATGATGTCTGGAACGCCTACGACCGGCAGATGCGCCATTTTATCAGCCAGATGGTCCGGGGGATGAATGTCTTGGACCGAGCGATCGCCGAAACCGTTCCTTCTCCCTTTGCGTCGGCAATGGTCGACGGCTGCATGGAAAAGGGCTTGGACCTGACCAGGGGGGGCGCAGTCTACAATTCAACGGGCGTGCAGCTCATGGGGTTTGCAAACGTGGTGGACAGTCTGTACGCGGTGAAAAAAACAGTCTTCGACGATAAACGGTTTACCATGGCCGAGCTGACCGAATGGTTGTCCGAGGACTGGCAGGATGCCGAGGACAAGCGCGCCTGGTTCCTGAACCGCGTTCCGAAATATGGGAACGACAATGACGATGTCGATGCGCTGGCCTCACGGGTGATAGACCACTACTGCGATGTTCTATCGGAACACCGTAACTTCCGGGGAGGCGCATTCTGGCCGGGGATATTCTCCGTCGGGTTTCATATAACGATGGGCGCTTTTACCGGCGCGACGCCCGACGGTCGTTTCGCGGGAGACGTACTCGGAAACGGCATCACGCCGACGACGGGAAACACCGTATCGGGTCCGACCGCGATAATGAATTCCGTGGTGAAACTTCCTGTGGAGCGAGTGTTTAACGGCGCCAATCTTAATATGCGCTTCCAGGGGAAACAGATCAGCACGGAGAATCTTACAACCCTTATCAATACCTATTTCAGGCGTGGCGGCACGCAGGTGCAGTTCAATATGGTGGATTCGGCAGTCCTCAGGGAGGCACAGCGGCATCCGGAGAAACACCGTGACCTGTTCGTTCGGGTCAGCGGCTATTCGGCGGCATTCACCGGTTTGAGCGAGATAGCCCAAGATGAGATCATAAGCAGGACCGAGTTCAAGTTGCACCCGTGAAGAAGGTCCGGCAGCGATCTTTTAGGGGGACGGGAAAACCGCGCACGGAAACACGCGCGAATGAAAACGGTACAGGCCCGCATACAATGGGGCCGGGGGGGGCGTAATGAAAAAAGGGAAAATCATCCTTATTATCATCGTGATTCTGATCCTGCTGCTCGGTCTTCTTGTCCTGAAGACGCTTTGGAATGCGGGACAATTCAAGGATATCAGACTGTTCTCGCTGTACGACTGTAAACAGGTGACCGGCTTCCCGGGACCCGAGGATATCGTCATCGACCGCGACAGCGGAATGGCGCTCATCTCCTTCACCGACCGCAGGGCCGCCATAGCGGGAGAAGCCCACAACGCCGGGATCATCGCGTATTCGCTTACCGATCCCGACGCGAAGCCCGTACCGGTGGAGACCGATTTTGCGGGGCCTTTCACCCCCCATGGCATACACCTCTATCACGCCCCCGACGGCACCAAGCTCCTCTTCACCGTCAACATGGGACAGGACAGCCACTTCTTCGAGTCCACCGGTTCGAGCACGATCGAGATCTTTTCCTACCAGGGCGGCAAGCTGTTTCATCGCGAAACCATCAAAGGAGCGGAGCTTTCAAGCCCGAACGATGTCCTCGCCGTGGGACCGCGCCAATTCTATGTGAGCATCGATCACGGGGCGACTTCGGCCATCGGCAAAAAATTCGAGAACTACCTGCAGCTTCCACTTTCGTACCTCCTGTACTACGACGGAACACGATTCAAAAAGGCCGCCGGTAGGATCGCCTATGCCAACGGCATCGCCCTGAGTCCGGACGGCTCGACCCTCTATGTGGGCGCAACCGTGGGGCGCAAGGTCCACGTCTACGCGCGCAATCCTGAGACCGGCGAGCTGACGGAGAAGGAGAGCGTCCCGCTCGGCACCGGCGTCGACAACCTGGACGTGGATGCGAACGGTTCGATCTGGGCCGGTTGTCACTCGAAGCTCCTCTCTTTCATCGCCCATTCAAAGGACCCCACGGCGCTCTCGCCGTCGGAGGTTGTGCGCATTCGACCGCTGGCAGAGGGAGAATACAATGTCACGCGGGTATATCTGAATGACGGAACCGAGATATCCGGGTCGAGCGCAGCCGCCGCGTGGAAGAACAGGCTGCTGGTCGGGGCCGTGTACGACGAGCGCTTTCTGGACTGCACGCTCCTGCCAGGGAAAAGCCTGGACGCCGCCGAACGGTGAGCAATCATATGATCGATGAACGTACCGGAATCTTTCGGTGTTTCCGCAGGATAAAAAAACCAATAAAAGGAGAATGATATGAGCCAGTACTACAAGGACGCGGATGATCTCTACAAGATATACGGATACTTCCTGGACAGGGTATTACGGGACGAGAAGATCGGAAAGAAGATGGCGAAGGCGGGAATCATCATCAAGTTCATGTATACCGATCCCGACACGGAGATCACCATCGATCTGAAGAATCCACCAACCAAGGAAGGATATTACGGCACCTTTTATCTGGGACCGTGCGATCTCAAGCCGGATGTCTGGTCCAGGCAGCCGGCCGATCACTCCCACCGGTTCTGGCACGGCCTCGAGAACCCGATCGCCGGCATTACCAAGGGGATCATCAAGCAGGGCGGGAAGGTGACGGCGATGCTGAAGCTACTGCCGGTCATCAAACCGGCCTTCCGCCTCTTTCCGGTGGCCCTCAAGGAAATGGGTCTGGATGATCTGATTGTATCAAAGAAATAGCATGATTTCGAAAAGTTAAGCACTATGGCCCGGAGGAACGACCATAGTGAAAAAACCAGTACATTGAACGTTCTCTGGCTATTCTGCTACTGACTAAACAGGGAGGGATATGGATATGAATGGCAACACCGGAAGGATTGCCGACATCAGCCTCACCACGGGGACGGTGGATACGCTTGAACTGCCCGGGGAGACATACCGGCGTTTCATCGGCGGCAGCGGACTCGCGGCCAAGGTCTTCTGGGACCGGGCGGATTTTTCCGCCGACCCCCTCTCCCCCGAGGCACTCTTTATCCTCATGAACGGACCCCTGACGGGTATCAAGCTTTCCGGCGCGAGCCGCATGAGCGCTACCGCGCGGTCGCCTCTTACAGGAGGACTCGCCGAATCCTCCTGTGGCGGCTATTTTCCGCCCGTCCTCAGGCTGGCAGGATACGACGGCCTGGTTATTTCGGGAAAGGCCAAAAACCCGTCATATTTGCTCATCGATAAGGGGACTCTGACCATCGAGGACGCCGGCTCCCTGTGGGGCAAGGGCATCATTGAGTGCACCAAGGCTCTGCATGAAAAATACGGGAAGAAGTCGACATCTCTCGTGATCGGGCCGGCCGGTGAGAAGATGGTCCCCTTTGCCTGTATCCTCAACGAGGCCCACCATGCCTTCGGGCGATGCGGTATGGGTGCCATCATGGGCTCGAAAAATCTGAAGGCCCTCGTGGTGAAACCGGGAACGGGGGATCTTTCCCTTGCCGATCCGGAACGGATAAAATCGCTCATCAAGGAACTCACCCCGCGTATAAAGGATTATATTATCTCACAAGTGCTCCATGACTTCGGTACTGCCGGGAACCTGGAAGGCCACATGTACGAAGGGGACGTGCCGGTACGAAACTGGACCTCCAACTTTAACGAGGAAATGGCCGACGCCCTCACGGGAAGCACCTTATCGGATCGATTTCTGAAGAAGACCGCCACCTGCGCCTACTGCGTGGTGGCCTGTAAGAGGATTATACAGATAGACGAAGGACCCTTTGCCGTTTCAGAGGGGCCGGGACCGGAGTACGAAACCGTGGCGGCCTTCGGGAGCCTCCAGGGTTCATCGGACCTGGCCGCCGTGTGCAAGGCAGGCAGGGTATGCAATGACCTCGGCATGGACACGATCAGCGCCGGCGCGACAATTGCCTGGGCAATGGAAGCTTACGAAAAGGGCCACCTCACCGACGAACAGACCGGCGGGATACCGCTGCTGTGGGGCGACATGGAGACGGTGGTGAACAGGGTGCTCCCCCTGATGGCATCACGGGAGGGCAAACTGGGGGATTTGCTGTCCACGGGCAGTGCTGCTGCTGCGCGTGCCATCGGCAAAAATTCTCTGGAGTATACGGCGCAGAGCAAGGGATTGGAAGCACCCATGCATGACCCGCGCGGCGGCCACGGCCACGCCCTGTCCTACGCGGTGAGCCCCCGCGGCGCCTGCCATGTGCAAACGGCGATGCACTTCATGGAAACAGGGGCGTGCGACTATCCAGAAATCGGTTTCGAGTTCGACCTTGAACCCCTTACCCACGAAAAGAAAGCGGAGACCATGGTACTGGCTGCCGCTATCGGCGGCATAGAAAACAGCGCGTGCCTGTGTCAGTTCGCCGACCGATCGCTCACCCTGCCGGAGATTGTCGATCTGATCAATGCGGCGGCCGGGTACGGGTATGATATCGACACGATGATGGAAGCGGGGTGGCGGGGATTTCACCTGAAGCGCTGCATTAACTACCGGTTCGGATTCAGCGCGTCCAATGATGATCTGACTCCCCGGCTCAAGGAGCCGGCGCGCGATGGCGACGCCGAGGGGATCGAGATACGGTTCGACGAGATGAAAACGAGGTTCTACGAGCTGATGGAATTCGATCAGTTCAAAGGGATACCGCTACGTACCAAACTTGAATCGCTCGGTCTGACGGAAGAGGCCGATCGAATATGGCCGCAGACATAAGAAAGCCACATACCAAGATGAAAAAAGCTTAATACTTAATATTACAATCATAAAAAAGGGGGGGGGGGGGATAGATGAATTCTAATCAGAAGATGTTCTACGGATGGTGGATTGTTATCGGCTCTTTCTTTCTCAATTTTGCCGGTATCGGCATTATCATGAATTCCATGGGTGTATTCATCAAGCCAGTCTCGGAATCCCTCGGCTTCACCCGGGGCGGGTTCACGCTCTATTTTACCGTTGCCGCCCTTGCCATGATGGTTATGGCGCCGGTCATGGGCAAGCTCCTGGAGCGCTACAACATCCGCCTCATCATGACCGTCTGTACCACGATGATGGCCGTGAGTTTCGCCCTCTTTTCACAGTGCCGGACGCTCACATAGTTCTATGTCCTCGCCATCTTCCTGGGGATCGGCAGCGCGGGCTCGCATATCATCCCCGTTTCCATGATGATCACCAACTGGTTCATCGAGAAACGGGGGCTGGCCATGGGGGTTGTCTTCGCCGCCACGGGTGTCGGCGGGCTGATCTTCAACCCCCTGACAAACTGGATTATCATCAACTACAGCTGGCAGACCACTTATCTGGTGTGCGGTATCGTCATCGGCGTCCTCTCCATCCCGACCGCGATTTTCATCGTGAGCGCCAAGCCAGCCGATAAAGGGCTCCTCCCGTACGGCGGCGAAGAGGCGGTTGCCCGGCAGTCTCAGGACGAACAGGGAGGGGTGACAGCAACACAAGCGTTTCGAGGCACTGCCTTCTGGCTGCTTGCCGCCATCATCCTTCTGATCGCGATCGCCAACATGGGCATCCTCCACCACATCGTGCCCTACCTCACCGATCTCGGATTTTCCTCCACAACGGCGGCAGCGCTCATGTCCCTGCACATGACGATGCTTATTTTCGGCAAGGTTCTGGTGGGTAGTCTCGCCGACCGGTTGGGACTTCTGAAGAGTTATCTTCTGTGCGTGGTCGGTCTCATGGTTTCAATCGCCCTCCTGTACGGCTCGCAGCTCATGTGGGTGGCGATCGCCTTTAATGTTCTCTTCGGCTTCTCCATCGCCGTTAGGACCGTCCTGCCGCCGCTCATGACGGCCCGCGTTCTGGGGCAAAAGCACTTCGCTGTCTATAGTGGACCCCAAAAATAAGACAGTATGTTAAGGTGTGTTTCCCAAAAAAAA
>CAZJGS010000092.1:0-10433 GCA_964545735.1 uncultured Spirochaetaceae bacterium | reverse complement strand
TAGAAATATGGAGTGAATGTTTTAATAAAGATCCTTCTTCAATTAAAAAAGCTGACTCATATGGAATTGCTACAATAATGAAACATATGGATGATTGGGATAGATTTGAAGCTAACAAAAGTAAAACAAAGAGATTCCCTCTCTATGGAAAACAACAAGCTTATGTTAAAAAGATAAAAGAGTAATTATCAATTCAAGATAGTTAATTTTAATAATACTAAAAATATTAGCATCAGTAGTATTTATTCTATTGGTGCTAATGCTTTATAAAGCTTATTCCATTTTTTTTGATTAGCCTTTCATTTTTAACAAATAATTCTGTATAAAGTATAAAATTAAAGGAATAAAAAGCTAAAAACTGGAAGAAAAAAGCTAATCATTCCACTATCTTTATAATGAGACGTAAATCAAGACACTTTCTAAAATATTTCAAGAATATTTAAGTAGTTTTTCCTCTTTTTTCGCTGCACCAGTAAATGCATTATAGTAAATGTCGTTAAATCCAAACGTTGGGATTTATTGACGCTTACTTCTCAACCTTCCGGATATATCTTCATATCACCTAGCTGTAATTCACTGATTTCTACATCTTTGATTCCAATGGCATATTTATCCTGACTGGCCCAACTCCCGTGTCCATCCCCACCGCCGGTGATGAGAAGATTATACTTAACCGCATACTTCCTGACAGCCACTGACATATCTTCATCATAGCTGGCACTATATACTTCAAGTCCATCTACTCCTAATTTCATTAAACTATCTAGTTCAACCGCAAAAGTATCTGGATTACGTAGATATCCACCGGGTACAATTGCCCTTCCCCCGGCATCGTGGATTATTCTGATTACATCTTCTACAGGAGTAAAAGGCATCTGTTGCACCATTTTCTTTATATCCTCAATGTGTTTTTTGAAAAAAAGTACCACCCCTGAATCGGTTCCATCCAACCCTAATGAGTTCAAGTAACTGTTATATTTGAAGCCACCATAACTGGTATCTTTCTTGTGCTGTCGATATCCATCAATTGAAAGCTCTGGATAATAGTCAGTCATATAGGTGATGATTTTTTCTCCGTAAATATCCCACATCTTTCTATTAATTTGTAATAATTTACTCAATTCTTCATGTTCGGATGCATATCCATAGGCCAATAAACGAAAAATCTGCCCATCTTTGCTCGCACTAACTTGAACTCCCTTGATATAAAAAATTCCCATTTTGAGCGCTAAATCCGGAAGCTCATAGTAAGCCTCCATTGAATCATCATCGGTTATGGAAATAAGCTGAATGTCCTTACTCAGAGCTTCTGTTATAATTTCTTCAAGGCTTTGATTACCTGTAGAATAATTGCTATGAATGTGTAGATCGCAGTTCATTGCGCCTCCTCCAGAATCTTAACTATTCCGTTTGTACCGTCAACTTCGAGCAGGTCACCGTCTTTAATAATTTTAGTCACACCTGGTAATCCGCTGACACAAGGCAAACCATATTCACGGGCTATGATGGCTCCATGTTGAAGACCCCCTCCTATTTCCAGTACAACACCGGATGCATTGCTAAAAATTGGAGTCCAGGCTGGTTCTGTAGCTACAGTTACCAGTATCTCACCCGGTTCTAGATGTTTTTCATAAGGGGTAGCCAGTACTTTAGCTTTCCCTCTGACAATACCGTTCGATATTGCCATTCCAGCCAAATCACCTTTTCCTGCTTTAAGCACATTCCGGTATATTTTACCTCGACTGTCAATAAAGTTAGGAAATTGTCTAACGTTCTTCATAAGTTTATAGGGTTCAAGGTTTTCCTCAATCAGCGGAAGCAGTTCAAGTGATTTATCTTTTTGCGCTTTAGCAATCTGTTTTTTATGAAGATTAAATATCTGATCCCGCTGCTGCAGACGGCCTTGAGACACAAATTCATCAGCAATATCCAGTGCTATTTTTCTTAAAGCTCCATTCAAGACTATTAGCAAAGTTTTTGGTGTTTCACGCAGGCCGTAAGTCATATCTATTACTTTCAAAGCCTTGTTAAAAGCTTTCAGTTTACCTTTTTTCTCGGCTACTGCACGCATCTTGGTAATTGCTTTCTCTTTTCTTTCAGAAACCTTACTTATCACGTTATCTTTGAGGTTTATAGCCTTAAGCTGGATGAAAAATTCATCCAGTTTCTCTTCCAGTCTGGGAGAGGCAACATCAATCTCTTTGAATCCCCGGGCCCCGTAGTTATCGACATAGTCGTCCCAGGCAGTCAAGAACTCACTTGAATATGATCGGTTATGAATTTTCTGCCCAAACTCACCGGCATTAGCGGTGTCCTGGATTTCCTGGAATGATGCCAGGTCAAACATAGCATGTCCCATGGCACTGGTAGGGTTAATAGCCAAATCCATAACGACGGCATCGGTTTGATCCTCAGCCTCTGTATTTTTCATCATTTTTTTGATTTTTCTGTGAGAGAATACTCCGGCATAATAAATAGCCGTTCGAGAAACCACGTTTCTAAATGACTCAAAATTAGAAAGTATCAGCTTATCGTAAGGTTTGTCATTTTTCATGTTTTTGAATTTAATTGTTAAATTATCAGCTATAGCATTCATTTCTGCTGCCCCTTTAGCCGGGTTTAACAGAGTTTTAATCAGGAAGGGGATCAAACTTGCTATCAACTTACCTGTGGCTTTTTTCCCTTGTTTAAGCATAGGATACATCGTGGCGCTCACGAATTCTGTATAAGCTTCTGCTTCTTTTCCCTTAAAAGCATTATCATATTGATTGAGTAATGCATAGCCAGCTCTTTTACCCATCATTTTGAAAAAATTGTGCATCAAAATGTATTGACGTCCGTTAATATTTAATATAATCCCTTCCTCTCCGTCGGGCATGGTTCCCTCTTTCATGTAATCCATTACCATATACCAGATATCACTACCCAACACGGATAAGGATTCATCAAAGCCCTGAGTCAAAGCAATCAGATCCATATAGAGTCTTTTTCTCTCTCCGGGTTTACTCATCATCTCAGGAAAGAGAGGCAGGTAGGTCGTCACAGGCCGTGCCTGAAGGAGGTAGAGTAGTCCTTTTTCATAGGCCCATTCGGTGTCTACAGGAAAACCGTAATGATCTTCGGTCTTTTTTATCAACTCAGTCAGTTCCAGAATCTGTTTTTTTGTGAGAGCCTGATCGTTGGGATTGCTGCTTGGTTTTTCTTCAATTCCACCGTCTGCCTTTAGATTGATGGTAATCTTCTTTTCCGCTACAATCTTTTCCAAAATCTCCATCGTAACCTTTTCAACAATATAGGTATCGGGTGTTACGATTCCTGAAACAATAGCTTCACCAAGGCCGAAGGAGGCATTAATTACCACTTCATCAAAGCAGTTATTGAGAGGATTGAGCGAAAAGCCAACTCCACTGACATCGCTAGCAATCTGTTTTTGCACAATAACACTGATGCAGGTTCCCTCTAAGCTAATATTGTTTTTTGTCTTGTACTCCATAACACGATAGTCGAACATTGAGCTATAGGCTAATGCAATAGTCTTTTCAAGCATGGATTTTGTAGTTCCAAGGAAGGTTTCATACATTCCAGCAAAGCTGGATCCTTCCAAATCTTCTTCAGGAGATGAGGAACGAACAGCAAACACATCAGTCCCCTCCAGCTCGATTATAGCATCTTCAAACAGAGCCTTCTGTGTATCATTAAGTCTGAACTTCGTGGCCAAAGCTTTGACCTTGTCGCAATTAACCTTTACCGGAGTCTTAATAAGAGCTTTCCATTCTGGGCTTGTTTTGATTTTATCGGTCCATACCTTAAAAAAAGATACACTCAAAGCTATTCCTCCTGGAACTGGCAAGCCAGCCTGTGACGTGCTTATAAGACTTTGTGCTTTTCCACCGACCTCTTTAAGCAAAGGACTCTCATTTGTGTTAAAAGAATAAATTTGTTCACTCATTTGTATATCTCCTATAAAAAATTCCACCATGTAAGGTAGTGACGAAAGATGAAATTTTGAAAACAAAACTAAAAATAATAAAATTCCATGAAAGGTTTCTTATCATTCCTCCTTTTTAGTTGCCTTCAAGCCCTGTTTTATAAAACTGACGAAACGATTGACTGCTTCATCTACAATTTTTTTATCATCAAATAAGTCGATGATTTGCTCAGATTGCTTTTTTGACAGAATATATTGCCGTATCATCTCTCCCGTATTAGAGATGACGGTGTAAGCAAAATCCCTATCCGAATCAATCTCTCCCAATGCTATGGCTTGATCTATTAAAGGATAATATATTTTTTCCTTCACGTTACAAGTCCATTTTCTCAATTCCGGTTTCTGCATTAGTTGTGAAGAAGGAACATTCTCAATCATTTTGAGCATATCTTTACTGACGGTAGTGTAGTAAAGCATTCCTGCTTTCTGAATCTTTGCAAATTTTGCAAATAGATCTGCATCAGTATTTTGATCCAGTACTTCATGAATAGCATAAAGTTTCAATTCACTGTCAGTTTTGATTAGATGCACAAAAAGATCATCAAGATTCTCGAAGTACTGATAGAAACTTCCTTTGGCTATTCTTGCATTCTTAACAATATTGTTAAGCCTTGCGCCATGGAAACCATACTCTGCAAATTCTTTTGTCGCTGCGTCTTCTATCATCTTGCGTTTATCTTCATTCAAGTTAAAAAAAGTTTGTTTCGGCATTTGATTACAACCCCCCTTAGTGACTATATAGTCATGTGACTATATAGTCATAATAAGACTTAAAAAGTTTAAAGTCAAGAAAAAAGCAAAATTTTGATTTATTTTAACAATTCTTCTCTCATTGAAAAATCTAATGCAACCCTCTTAATTTTTTTTTAAAGGATATTTATTGCAAAGGTAATTGCAAATTTAGACAATATGATAAAAATGTAGAAAAAGGAGTGCAGAAAAAATCTTAGACTTAATTAAAAGTTAGGATAAATGTTTTCTGGTCGCGAGAAATGTAGGTTTAAAATTAAAATAAGCATAATTTCAAAGAATATAAATTCTAGAGGAATTATAAGAAAAGATATTACACCCTATTTTACTTAAATCGTTTTATTGTATTAAGATATCGCTTTAAACACACTTCGGTATTTGTCAAGCTAGTTTTCGCCTTTATTTTTAGTTTGCTATCATTTTTTATTGGCATTTTTGGTACTGTGAGTGCAGATTATTTGATAGAAAATAGGCATAAAGGACAAATTGTCTTTAATCATGATGATATATTTAAAGGTGAAGTAATAATAGAATCACAAAATGGTCAATTTATAAAATTAAGAGAAATACAAAGTGGAAAGAGTATTAAATTAGATTCAGGTCAATATACAATATCTCAGAACATAGGAAATATTCAAATAAAAATAGATACAATATAGATTGAGAGAAAAAAGACGATTATTTATGAGTTAGAAAAAAATACAGATTATATATTTAGTTTCATGATGGACGCAAATAAAAGTAAATATGGTCCTGGTGATCCCATTATATTAACATTATTTTCAACCAAAGATGTTTGGATATTCTTTTATAGCATCGAAGATGGAGAAGCTAAAAAAATGAATAGAGAAAGAATTTTTCTTAGCGCTTATAATTTTATGCAAATAGATAATATTGGGGCAAAAGGATCTTCAGGAAAAGATAATATTATTGCAATAGCAATCGAAAAAAATGATGTGGAGTTTTCTGATAATTGTTTTAATACATTATTTTTGAATAGTAAATCAAATATTATTGAAAATCATACAAATTGGCGATCTCAATGGGAAACATTTTTTGTTGAATAGATTACTTAAACTAACAATATGAAATTTGGTTATTTTAAATTTTATAATATATCCAGATATAGTTTCCATCTACAAGATAAATTTAATTTTTTTTTTAGAGTCTGAAATAGGGGCATAAATTTAATACATCTATTAGTAAGATATTTATTTCTTAATATAATAATTAATTAATTTATGAATTATCTATATTTCAGGTATAGGGTACGGACAATTTATGGGACTATTATGCTATAATTCCAAGCAATTTTTTATATTAGATTATATTTTGAAGCAGATTATTTGTCTGAGGATAAAAAACAGTATTTTAACAATTTATATAGCAATAAATCACCAAATGCACTTGCAATAGGTAAATTATTAATTGGAAAAATAATTACACATGATAATTACACTCCCAATAGAATAAAAGAATCAATATTAGACTGTATAAATATATTAAATACATTTGATTTGAGTAGGTATTATTTCAGCTTTGTGTATGGTAATATTTATAATGAATTTTTATCATTATATTTAAAACAAAACTGTAAATATAACAGCAATGATTAATTATTTACATAAAACCAATTTTAATTATGTTGACATTATATAATAGGCATCTTACAATCTAAATGTAATTACTAGCTAGTTACTCAGTATTTCAAATAAATATTGACGGCCATTGAAATAATTAATATTGTCAAGGATGTTAATTATCTAGCCTTTCTCAGGTTTTACGTTGAGATAGACCGTGTCTTGAATAGGTTATAAACTGAAAGAAAACGTATTTATTTCTGCCTTCCTATTTGGAAGGCATATTTTTTTATAAAGGTATTTTATGAAATTAAAGAATGCAGCAATTAGTTTTGACAATTTATGTAAAAAAAAATATAAATTAATTGTTGCAAAAAAAAGAAAAGAATATAATATCGATTTACTTTTTAAAAGAAACCAATTTTATCATTTAATAGGAATTCAACATTTAAAGGATATTAATTTAGATTATAAGGATAAAAATAAATTTTTTAAAGATGTAATAAATAATAAAATAAATATGGAAACACTTTCTGGATCAAGTTTTTTTGTAGATTCTAGGATTGAAGATCGTATTGAAATTATTCAAGATCTAGAAAAATATTTAGATAGTGATGATTTGAAATTTAGAAAATATATTCCTGATTATAGTTTCTCTAAAATTGATGCTGATTATATCTTGATTAAAATAAATGATTCCACTTATTGTAATATTTTTGCAAAAGAAGAAAAAATATTGAATTTTTATTGTTTAAATAGTTGTAATAAAAATAATAATTTTATTCAACATTCTTATCCCCTTGCAGTAATTTATAAAAAAAAGATTAATCTGAAAACAAAAGATGCTATTGTTTTTATTGATAATAGAAGAGTATTCAAATAACTTAATATTTAAATTTCAATTCATATTATAATGTTGATGAGGTGTATATTTGAAAAAAACAAAAATAAACTGGTCTGATTTTAGTACAATTGCTACTACAGTTGGAATTTTTATTTCGCTCTTTATTTCGATTTTCTTTGGAATTATCCAACCTAAAAATGAGATAAAGAAAAATATAGTTATTATCTGTACCAATATAGATAAAGAAATTGAGCATAATTATAAAATTCTTGATCTTGGTAATGAGAGTTTCGAGTCAAATTTTAATTATAATGATAATAATGATAAATATAATTTATTACAGTTTATGTATGGTGAATTATTCTTATCTATAAGTACTGAATATTGGGATAATAATAGTCAATATTTAGCTTTAAACTCACCACAGGATCGGTATTTGTCAAGCTAGTTTTCGCCTTCATTTTGACTTTCGTTAGTCAGACTTTCACTGTTGGCAGCTCATAAATTCTTGTCTTCCCGCTGATCCACCTCAATGGATTTTGCTCCATTGCCCCCTGAATTGTCTTATTTCGTTCAGCAAACAACTTTTCAGCCTCACCCGTCCTGGCTTGCATTGGGGTAACATACGCCAATCCTGAATGTTGGTGACTGTTGTTATACCAGTAAACAAAATCAGCATACCAAATACGGGCAACTTCTATATTTTCAAAATTTGCAGGATATCCCACCGAATATTTTAAAGTTTTGTGCCATGTTTCGATAAAAGCATTGTCATTGCTGCACCTTGGACGGGAATAGCTACGGCTTATCAGCAGGGAGTCCAGGAAGACTGCAAGGGTCATTCCTCTCATAGGGTGACCATTATCTGCATGAATTATCACTGGTAGTACAAGCATATCCCGCGTGATTCTGTCAAATAAACGCATTGAAAGTTCATCCGATTCGTAGGCCTCTATGCACCATCCCACAATGGTCCGGTCATACAGGTCAATGCCTTACGACGACGTAGGACACGGTACATACTGGATACGCTGGCAATGTAAACACCTTCCTGCAAAAGGGGTGCTACAATCTGCTCTGGGGTATGGTCTACAAACCTCTTGTTGGTGCCAGCCTCATACAGGGTATTCCATTCCTCCTGGGTAAGAGCATGTTTGCAAGTAGGGTGGGAGTTGCCTTTCCGCTTGTCACGCAGCCTCTTACTCCTCCAGTTCTGGATAGTCCTTGCTGTGAGGCCCAGGAACCCACAGGTTGCCTTTTCAGCCACACCCAGAGATTTTGCCTCAGAGATAAAGGAAAGGATCTCTTCCTTTTCCGTTTCCGAGGTCAGTTCTCCTCGTCTTGAAACAGGTTCCGATGTTTTTTTTTAAGAGTCAGCAATACTGCTACATCAGCAAGTGCCTTCTCCTTTATAGCCAGTTCCCGGGCCTGGGCACGAAGATCCTTCTCCAGTTGCTTTTTTTCTTTCTTAAGGTTTGTGTTCTCAGTCTTCAATGCATTATGCTTGTCTTGTACCATACCTGCTAACTCCTGCTCCCATAAAGGGAGGTGTTCGGAGTGCAATCCCTGCTGTCTGAGCCATTCACCACGATTACTATCGTCTAGTGTCTTGCTTTCCAACAACAGCGCAAGCTTCTCTCCGGGGCCCCTCTGTGATGGTGTAAGATCATCAGAAGAATCCATGCCCAGCTTACCAGCTTTGTGTTTCTCTATCCAGCCGTTAATAGTTGCAGCACCAATCCCTGTTTCTTTAGAGACCTGGTATACGCTCTTCTCTCCCCGTTCTACTACTCTACGAACAATTGAACTCTTGAATCCTTTGGAATATTTCATCTGTTTTCGTTCTCCTCCTAACGAAAACTATTGTGACAGTTACTGGGATTATTCGAAATATTTGGAACGTTATTTTCATTTAAAAGAGATGTCAAAAATATATACTGATTTAAATATATTTGATGAATTAAAATTTTCAATAGGAAATCAAAAAGAAGATTTGGAACGATTGAGAGTTGCGAATCAAATCTCACACCTAAAGATTGAACAGTTGACTGAATACTTTAGTTCTCTTACAACCGAATAATTTTATACACCCAATTTCTCACTAGGCGTGTAATTGTATCGAATTTATTGTGATGAGGCATAATTCTACACAGTATTGATACAATACAATAATTAATGAAAGCTAGTTTAATTCTTTACAAGTTAAAGAAATAATAACTAGCTTTTTTTATGTCCAAGTTCCATTTATCACAAATCAATATAGTTTCTTAATAATTGATATAAAGCTACACCCCCTTAGTTTTAAATCGTGTAATAGTAAAGATAATCGTGTAATAGTTTAGATAATTGTGTAAAAAATAAAAATGAGATGCTTTTTCCATTAAAATACAATTCTGAGATTAATTAATAATGGAATAAGAAACAAATATCAGATTTTATATTAATGGTATCATCTAATTCAAGGCAAACTATTTGAGATTTATTTCCTGTATCAACCAAATTTTTGCGATTAATTTGTATATTTAATATTTTTGCATTTTTTACGATATTTGCTGATTTATAAATAATATTAGTTGTTCTACGTTCAATAAAGTATACTGTATGTAAATATTTTTAATAAGAGATAAATTTAAATGCATGAATATTTTAAAAAACAAAAAATAACACAAATTGATAATAAAGTTTTTTGATATCACTATTGATGATATTTTTCATATGATTCATGTCAATGAATTAGATAATTTAGAATGTAAAAATAGTACAGAAAGTGTATACAAAAATGAAAGTAATATAAATCCAAATGATAAAGGTGCAACTTTACGCTTTAAATTATATAAAGAACTCTTTTACAGAGATCCAAAGACCGCAGGATTCATTATGGAATATCCACATGGGAAAATCATCAGACAGGCTGAAAGAAATCATTACTATCGGGTTGAAAATCAAATCTATAAAAAAAGTGTTTCTTCACTTATAAGAAAAATCAATCAATATAAATCAGTTGAAGAAAAAGAAATCTATAGAATGATTGCTAACATGAGAGTTGCAGAATTTGGAATACTTCTTGTGAAATTTGATTATATTCAACAATGGTCGTATAAAATTGGCGCAACTGTTTGTTTTGAAGCAATAGCGCAACATTATGGGTTAGAAACAAATTGGTTAGATATAACAAATGATTTTATGGTTGCCTTGTTTTTTGCTACTTGTTTTTGATGTTAAAGAACAAATATGGAAACCTCTTACAAAAAAAGAAACTGAAAAAGATGAA
>CAZJGS010000091.1:0-10582 GCA_964545735.1 uncultured Spirochaetaceae bacterium | reverse complement strand
CTCCTTTTCTTAGCATACCAGATTATCCATTTACACAAACTATATTACACCCTCGATTGTATAAAAATATAAGTTCGGCAGGAAATATCCTAAATTATCCATAAGATACTACTAATAACACTATTCCTGTAATTATTTCTTCAGGTTTTGCTAAAGACTCTAATGTTGAAGTGATAAAGAAACAGGGGGTTGGCTTTATGCATAAGCCGTTGCGGAAATATTAGTCCCTACCGATAATGATTAAAGATAACGACCATAATACATTCATCGAGATTAAGGTTCTAAACAAACAATTCGTAGGCATCTTTATTCTTAGCTAATTTATCTTATATATTGAGTAAAAACAACTTTAACAACTTTGGTTTTGGATACATTTTGGCTACTTTTGACTTTTTTAGGAATACCATGAATCACCTAAAATTTTATACTATGGGACTACTGTTATTCATGGAGGTTGAGGGTAAACTAAGTTATTTTCTCTCTCTCTATATATATATATATATATAGACCCTTTAGAACACAGTTTTAGCATAATTTTTTATTTCAATTGGTCACAATTGTGGCTACATTTAGATACATTATAAAAAAAACCATGTAAACCTATATTATATATAGAATTGCATGGTTTGATTTTTTGGAGGTGGGGGGATTCGAACCCCCGTCCTAACGTGCCACCCACTGACATCTACAAGCTTAGTTAATGAATAGTTGTCGAAGAAATGTAGTACATTAACAAACCTCATCTCAACCAAGCTAACTTTATTGTCCTTTTATTGCGTTAGCAATTATAAAAGTAAGCCCCTATTGTTACAAGCTTTTCAGAGTTAAGAGCGGCACTCTAAAGGCTTGTACGCAAGCTACTATTATGCAGCGAAAGCGTATTCTGCAGTTTCGAAGTATTCTTCGTCTTTTTTAGCAGTTAATTTTTTTTTGCTAGTTTATGGAGTTGGCGCTCCGCTTGCAGCCATTGGCCTGATCTACGCCAGTCGAAACCGGTACACCCCCTTAGGTTTACCTAAAGGGCACATTAATAATATAGCCATAAATTACAAAAAAAGCAAGTAAGAGATGGGTATAAAATATTTATTTTTCTTAATTGAAAGTAAATTTGATCTTTTATAATACAATAAACAGCAAGGCTTTTGATTTAGTGGCATATGAATTTCTGAATTTGAGAATTACACTTGATCTGGTATTTTAAATAGTAGGGAGGGATTCATGACAGTTCAGACCAAGTTTTTTCTAACTTAAGAAAAGCGTCATAATCATTAGGGTTTACAAGCATTACTTGAGCCTCAGGATACCTATTAGTGAAGGCTTTGGTTATTCTAGCCTGCTTCTTTATATTCCACTTGAACTCAAATGCCGTGACAATGTTGTTTTGTCTCTCAAGGTAATCAACTTCCATCTGGTTGTTTGTTCGCCAAAAAAAGGATTCACTAAGGTTTTCAGCATAGATATTAGCTTTCAACCTCTCTGTAACAAGATAGTTTTCCCACAAGGCTCCAATGTCCTTACGGTTAGTCAAAGGAGTGAAATCCTTTAGTATTGCATTGCGGATACCATTATCCCAAAAATAATATTTGTTGCCTTTTCGCAGTTCGTTGCGCTGGTTGCTTGAGTAGGAAGGTAAAGGGAAAATTATAAAGGCCTGCTGTAGGATTGTGAGATACGAATCCACTAAAGTCCTTGAGACAGACAAGAGAGAAGAGAGTTCAGAGATAGAAACCTCACTGCCACACTGATAGGCCAGGGCTTTGAGAAGCTTCTCGAGAACTTGTGGTTTTCTAATTCCGTCATATTGGAGTAGGTCCCGATATAAATAGCTTTCTGCTACCAAGGTAAGATGCTCTTCCATCTGCTCTGGTTTGGCGACGATTTCTGGATAGGAGCCGAATATTAAGCGAGTTTCCAAAGCTTTGAGCTCAACCATGTAGCCAAAGTTGCATTGAAAGCTCACTATAGCCCATAGGGAAAAGGCGATATTCATACTTTCTTCCTGTAAGAGATTCTTGACTCTCGTTAGCGATGGAGAAAGAACTGGATTCTGTGATAAGGACTTGAATTTCTGGCCTGGCATCGATAAGCAGTTTTACGCTTTTGCCTAAGTTTTTGATTCTCTGCCCTTCATCGATAAATACAGTCTTTTTTGCCCCTAGTATCTGGTCCCATCGACTCATAGTGACCTTCTCAAAAAGAGAAGCATCCATATCATCATCCCCAGTGAGGATCACGGAATCCAAGTTTTGCTTTTGTATCAAGTGTTTCATGAGGGTCGATTTCCCACATTGGCGTGGCCCATAAAGAATAATGGCTTTTCCCTTAAAAAGGTGGGAGATAATTTTAGGTTCTAGATATCTTTTTATATATTACATGTGTTAAGTATAACAGTAATTTGTGAGAAAGTCGATAAAATGTGTTCGTAAAAGCAAATTAACTAGTAAAAATGCTTTTATAAACGCATAATCACGAGTTTTATCTTAAATAAGTGATTTTTTTTCACAAAGCGCATTGTTCATATTCTCAAGAATTCAGGATGCCCGATGGATGACAATATCTTTCCCTGTTTGTAGCGTTCTTTCTTGCTCAAACATAAGTAGTTATCTTTAGATAGTTGTTGGAATGAATATAAAAAGTGTGGAGCAAATGGTAGTTTTTATATTGATGTTGCTTGGGTAACAGTTTTAGGATTAGGTGGATACAATAAATTAATAAGTAATTTTGAAGAATTAATGTAAATTTTTGATTAATTTATAATAAAAAATCAAGAATAAATAAAATCCTTATTTAAATCTATTAATTAATTAGTGTATTATGATAATATACACAAAATTTTAAAATAGTTAAAAATAAGGATATTTTATGGATATAGCTTTAGAAGTAGTACTAACAATGACTCTTTTATTAGGGTTGGGATTTATTGTCTATGATAGACCCTGGGCTGGAGACACGGCTATTACTTTGATAAGTAAGCTTTTGGTTAATGTAAGTTTACCCTGTATGCTTCTCTACAGCATGGTAAACTCAGTAACTCATGATCAATTGATTTCTTTTGGAATGCTTTTACCCATTACGATTCTTCTTATTATAGTTTTATATTATTTTTCATATTTAGTAGCAAAGCTTTTTAAAGTTAGAAAGGGTAGACAATGGACTTTTGCCATGATGGGAAGTATGTCTAATACAATATTTTTAGGTCTTCCTGTTTGTACTATGATATTTGGTATGGAGAGTATTCCCTTAGTTATGCTTGGCTTTATTGCTAGTAGTATGATAACTCTTACTCTTGGGCTATCCGGTATCATCAAAGATGCTCGTTACCTTGGTGCTGATAATGCTCATTTAAATGCATTAACACAAATGAAAAATATATTTTTAAATCCCATAATGATATCCTTATTTGCAGGCTTAATATTTAATCTTTTAAATGTTACATACTTTCCAAGTCTAAATACTGCACTTGGTTATGTTTCTAATATGACAACCCCACTTTCCCTTATATTTATTGGAATGTTTATGAGAACAATGAAAGTAAAAGAGTTTATTCCAGATAAAGATTCTATTGTAGTATTAATAATAAGATTTGTAATTGCTCCAGCTTTTGCTTATGCTTTCTATAAGTTGTTTATATTATTTGGAGTACAAATTGATCAATATTCTATTAATGTATTAGTTGTTCAAATTGCATGTTGTGTATTAACTATGACATCTATATTTGCAATTGAATATAAAGCAGATGGTAAATTTGCAACTAAAACAGTTGCTATAAGTAATATTCTCTTTCTATTTTTCTTACCCTTATATATTTTAATTTTAGTTTAATTGGAGGTCGAAGTGACAATATTAATTATCCATGGTTCACCTAGAAAAAATGGTTGTTCATCAAATATTGCTCTCAATATTGCGAGTGAGTTTAAAGCTGATAAATTGTTAGAGATTAATTTACAAAAAGAAAACTTGCCTTATTGCGCAGGATGTCTTAATTGTGTAAATAAAGGTATTGAATATTGCTCCCATAGTGATATAACACTATCGATGAGAGATAAAATGCTAGAAGCTGATCTAATAATTATAGCAGTACCTGTCTATATTTTACACATGTCAGGTCAGCTTAAAACCTTTATTGATCATTTCCCTTCTATCTTTTTAATGCATAGACCAGAGAAACTTATGTTTAATAAACAATTAATTATTGTAGCTACAGCAGCTGGTCCTGTTTGCAGGCAAACCCTTAAAGAAATAAAGGAATGTTTTACTTATTTTGGTGTTTCGAAAATCTATGAACTTGGAATTGGTGTTCACGCTAAAGATTTCAAGAGTATGCCAGAGAAGAAAATTCAAGAAGTAGCAAAAAAATCAAAAGCAATTATAAAGAAAGTTAAAAAGGAAAAGAATAAGCACAAAGTTGCTTTTAAAATTAGATCTAACTTTTTACTTTATCGAATGATACAAAAGAAATTCAGTCCAAGTAAAATTGATCACCAATATTGGCTTGATAATAATTGGTTTGACAATGGTAGACCCTGGAAGTAAATAGTAATATTTTTCTTTCCATAAATATTTTATGTGGTACAATAATATCAAAAAAGGAATATATATGGAACAAAATCCCTCTCAGGTGAAATTTAGGGAAAAAATAACTTATAGTACTGGTATAATGGGGCAAAACTTAATATATAACATGATGGCTATGTATATATTGTTCTATTTTACTGATATTTTGCTAATTCCTGCCTCTATTGCAAGCATTATTATTATAGCTGCTAGTTTATGGGATGCTGTTAATGATCCTATAATGGGAATGATAGCCGACAATACTAGAACTCGCTGGGGTAAGTTTAGACCCTATCTTATTTTTGGATCTTTTTTTATTGGTATAATTACAATTCTTTGTTTTTCAAATGTAGCTACTAATATGAATTCTATTATAGCTATAGCTGCTATTACCTATATATTATGGGGTATGATATTTACCGCCTGCGATATTCCAATTTGGGCTTTATCGTCAGTTGTTTCTACAATTTCTAAGGAAAGAGATAAACAAATCACTTTTGGAAAAGTTGGAGCTACAATAGGCGTTGTTATTTCCTCTGTATTATCAGTTCCAATCTTGAACCTTTTTGGAGGAGAGAGAAGCTCTAAGGCTTATTTCTTTTTAGCGTTAATTTTTGCTGGTGTTGGATGCACTCTTATGTTCGTAACAGGTATATTTTCTAGAGAAAGAATTAAGCCTCCAATCAATAAAACTCCTTTCAAAGATAATATTAAAACTGTAATCAAGAATAAACCCTTATTATTGTTAATGATTGCTCTTTTTATTGTAAACTTTATCAACAGTATAAGACAAAGTGTTCAAATTTACTTTGCAGTCTATACTTGGGGTAGTGCTAATTACATGACTCTAATTGGTTTAGCCCTAGTTATTGGTATGTTGATTGGAATGATTTTATCTCCATATTTACTAAGTAAGTTCAAGAAAAGAAAGATTTATATCTATACTTGTATCATCGCTAGTGTCGTTTGCGCAGTGCCTTACTTTATAGATTATTCTAATGTTGTTTTAGGTTTAATTTTAATTGGCTTGTCTTTTCTTTTTACTGGTATTGTAATGATTATTACAACCAGTATGCTTATGGATACAATAGACTATGCTGAAGAGCAAAACAATTTTAGATCAGAGGGTATTGTTTTTTCAATGAATACCTTTTTAACTAAACTTGGGGCAACAATTTCAAGATTAATTTTAGGATTAAGTTTGGTTGCACTAAAATATGTGGAAAATGCTCCTAGAACTCCTAAATTACAATCTGGTTTTAGTTTTATGGTATATATAATTCCCTCTATTGCATTTTTATTAGCAATTATACCAATATATTTTTACAAATTAGATGAAGAAGAATTATTGAAGATTAAAAAGACATTAAGTCTAAGGAGAGAAATCAATGGATCAAATGATTTATAATTTATTTAAAGCTCCACTAATAACTGAAGCAAAATGTGTTTTATGTGTGCAGCCCCACAGTGATGACAATGAAATTGGTATGGGTGCTACTATTAAAAAATTAGCTACTATGGGATGTGATATCCACTACCTAACTGTAACTGATGGTCGCTTAGGAACAAATGATCCCTCTCAAAATCTTGATGGACTTGCTAAAATTAGGAGAGAGGAAGCAATAGCTGCTGGAACTCTTTTAGGAGCTAAACATTTTCATTTCTTTGACTATAAAGATGGAACTTTAGAGAATCCTAGAGAATTGAGTTACAAAATATCTGAGTTAATCAGAACAATTCATTGTGATTTTGTATTTGTATGTGATCCTTATAATAAATATGAAGCCCACCTAGATCATATAATAGTTGGACAAGCGGTTTCTCAAGCTGTAATTGGTAGTTCTTTAGCTTATTATCCAGAGAATACTAAAACAAAACCTTTTGAAGTCTCTGCTATTGCATATTATTTTACAAATATACCAAATACCTATGTAGAAATAAGTGATTATATCGAAGATCAGTTTGCTGCAATTAAGATGCATAAAAGCCAATTAACAGGTAATGTGTTTGAATTGTTTAAGAGTTATTTATTAAATCAATATCAAAGCTATGCAATTGAAGAAGATTCAAAATTAGCTCAAGGTTTTAAAATTTTAAGGCCACTGCATTTACACTGTATAACTGAGGCTAATAACATATAATAAATAAAAACCACTAAAATGAATTTAATTTTCACTTTAGTGGTAATTTTTTTATAGAGGGTTGTCAGTATTTAATTAGTTTTTCAAACAAGTTGCTAAAATTCTATCTTCATCATATCTAGTGAGAGCAAAACACGCTAAAACACAAAGTACAGCAGCAGTTACAGCAGCCATTCTGTATCCAGCTGGGCCTTTTGCTGCAAAGCCTGTAAAAATTAGCATAGCAAGGGACTGCCCTAATTTGAAGGCAAAGGTTCTTGCTGCAAAAAACATACCATTTCTATTTTGGTTTGTGTTTATTTCATCTTCTTGAGCAACGTCGGCTACCATAGCTTGAGGTAATATACCAAGAATTGCCATTGAAACTGATGCAATTGCTACAATCAAGACACCCCAAGATAATCCACCAAATCCAATAATACCTGAAAGTGCTGTTAATATATAGTCAAAAGCAAAAAGTATAAAAGCAAACATTACCATACGCTTTTTACCAATTTTAAGTGCCAATTTGTTAACAATGGGATACCATAACAGGGAAAGAGCCGTCATTAATACAAACAGAGTAGCACTGTGGCTCTCTTTTAATCCCATAAGAGCTACTACAAAGAAGGGAAGACCTGTTTGAAATATTGTAAGGGCTGTAAAATATAATACATCACTGTAAACAAAAGTTCTAAAGTCTTTGTTTTTAAAAGTAACTTTAAGTGAGGTAAAAGCACCATCTTCACTAGGTTCAACTTGCTTTAATTTCTTTTCATCAATAAAGAAAGTTGGAATAAGCATTAAAATACAAGCTATAAGGGAAAGAGATCCAAAGGTTATTCTCATTGCTGTTACTCTATCAAAGGCAGGAGTTAGCATGCCCCAAATAACTGGAGCCATAAATGCTAAGGAGGTACCAATTATAAAGGTTAATGAAATTGCAGTACTTACAGCAATTCTACTTTTTTGATCATGACCAATAACAGGGATTAAAGCATTGTAAGGAGTACAATAAATTGTCATACAAAGGTAAAAGCCCATTAGTGTTATAAACAACCAAAAAGTATTTACAGAAGAAATGGCACTTTTAGGAGCAAAGAAAACCAGAGTAGTTACTATCGAAAAAGGGATAGCAATTTTTCTCATAAAAGGAATTCTTCTTCCCTTTGGATTCTTTGATCTGTCACTCAAGTTAGCTATTAATGGATCTGTAAATGCATCAAAAATACGGCCAACAAAGGTAATTAAACCAATAATTGTAATAACTCTAAAAATAACATTACCTTGTTGGATAAAAAGTGTTTGTCCAGCTAGTATTGATTCTTGTGTAGGTTGGTAAAAATATACTAACCAGTTTGAAATGATTCCCGCAAGCATAGCCCAGCCCATTTGGCCAAGAGCAAATATCCAGATAGTAGGTGTCATTATAGCTCCTTTTTGCAATAATATATTGCCATATTAATTTGTGTTTGTAATTTCTCTTGTGTTGAAATTAAATTGTCTAAAGGTATTATTGAAGGAGTTACAGCTCCTTTAATGCAAGTTTGAAAAAGGGACGAAGAAATAGAATAATAAAACTTATCAAAGTCAAAGTCATCTCTAATAGAGTTATCACTTAAGCCTTTTCTGTAAATTCTTTTAGCGAGAATATATAAAGATTTGTAGAGTTTATTGTAAGTATCTTCTACCTCTTTATCCATCTTATTAAAATTGATGTATGTATCAAATTCAGATAAAAATTTAAGAAAAGCGGTATTTTCATTGAACAAGGAAATATAGTAGGAAAATAGTTCTTCTAATTCTTCAATAGCTGTTTTGTCAAGAAATTGAATTGAAGTTACTTTAGGGTTTATTTCTTCAATAAGCTTACTCAAATTATAAATTGCACATTCACATATTAAAGTTTTCTTATTTTTGAAATATCTATAAAGAGATGCTACTCCAATATTAGACTTTCCAGCTATTTCATTAAAAGAAACTTTTTGAATTCCTTTTTGAGAGAATAGAGTTAGAGAGGTTTTTAAAATATTTTCAATATTTTTCGTTTTGTACTTTTCTAATGTGGTAGAAAAATTATCCATTGACAGCTCCTAATTTGTAGTGATAGTATTACTATCATCATGGTAGTTATGCTATCATGGAAAATTTACTTTGTCAAAATAATTTTAGGAGTAGTTTTATGGAAATATTTAATAATAAAATTTCAAACAAAGAAGAAAAAAAAGCTATCAAAACTTATAACAAAAATAAGAAGAAATTTGGTGATGATTCCAGTGAAATTTACCACCTAGGATTGCATCAAAACGCCGTGTTAGATGATTTATCTACTTATAATCTTGTCCTAAATGATACAAAGTTAAAATTGGATGTAAAAGATCCTGTTGTTATTGGAAATATTAGAATGGGCTTTGGTCATTATAGAATAGCTATGGCTATGTGTAGCGCTGCTAAATATTTAAATAAAACTCCCCTCTGGATGGACCTCGCTTCCTTTGACGGAACAACTGTTTCAAAGTTAATCACTCATCAAAATGAATTATATTCTATGGGATCAAGATGGTCTCAAAAGTATCCACTTTTTAATAAACTTTATTGGGAGCCCTTAAACAGTGTGGGCTTTGCTAAACTTGGCTACAATGCTATTGATTTGCAAAATGCAAAATTAATGACTCCTATTTTTAATGATCTTCCTAAAGATATTCCTTTTGTTGCAACTCATGCATGGACAGCTCAAGCTGCTAATGAGGCCAAATTGAGTCGAGTTGTGAATGCAATACCAGACAACTGGCCAATGGCTCTTCATTTTGCTCCAGGGGCTCTTCATACTGTACAAACTAATTCAGCTTACTGGGGATACAGAACTCTTAGAAATATGAGTGAAAATAAAGTAATTAATTTAAAAGAATCAGATATTAAAATGGTAGGTCATTATGTAGACCATGAATTAGTTTCTAATATAAAAATTGATTGTAGAAAAAGAATTGAAAATGCAAAAAGTAATCAAAAAGTAGTCGTATTATTAACAATTGGAGGCGCTGGGGCTGGGGCATCTCTTTATGAGAGCATTATTGAGTATTTAAGTGATAAAGCAATAGTCTTGATAAATGTTGGAGATCATAAAAGTGTTTTAGATCAAATGAAGTCCAAATTTAAAACAGCTACTGTTCACAGTGGCTATAGTGATATAAAGAAATTTAATATTAGTGATGGCATTCATTTGTTTTATGATGAGGATATTTTTGGTGCTGTTTACTCCACTAATTTGTTGATGAGAGTCTCTGATTTGTTAATTACTAAACCTAGTGAATTAGCTTTTTATCCTATTCCAAAATTAATGCTTAAGAGAGTTGGTGGCCATGAAAAATGGGGAGCAATTCACAGCAGTGAAGTTGGGGATGGAACTTTTGAATGTGAAAGTATAGATCAAACTATTAATATGTTAAAACTATTAGTAGAAAACCCAGAATCAAGAATAATTATGAATAATGCAATTTTAGATGCCAACAAAATTGGTACCTATGATGGTGCTTATAAGGTAATTGAAGAAGCTTTTAATAGATAAGGTTTTATAAATATCGAATTTTAATAATAAAAGCAACCTTATTTAGTCTTTTTTAAAAATAATTTATTCACACTTTTTTAACTATATTTTAATTTTCTCCTAACCTAAGTTGTTTAGTTTATAATTAACTTTAAGGTTTGGAGATTTTTTTATTAAAACTATTAAAAATAAATTTAAGATTGATTTAAAGCTTTAATTGAAGATTAAAGGAATATTGTAAAGAATAAAAGTATCATTATATTTTCAAAAAGTAGTTGATAAAACAATTAAACCACATTCTATTCAAATAGAAATTAGGTATAATCTTTTTATGTTAATTATAACAAGTTTATTATAATTATTT
>CAZJGS010000090.1:0-10646 GCA_964545735.1 uncultured Spirochaetaceae bacterium | reverse complement strand
ATTCTTCTACATTTTTTTGGTCTAGGCATAATTTCAGTCTCCGTTTAATTAATATATAATGAATTTATTACTTATTTTTAAAAAATGCAATCGGAGTATGGGGCCTCCAATTGCAAGGTAGTTTAGTGAGAACTACATGTATATCATTATCAGGTGATTTTGATAAATCACCATGAAATGCCTTGATTACTTATGATCGTGGCCAGCACATGAAATATCTGGATCAAAAACTAAAGTGTCATTTAAAAAAGAATTAACAGATTCATCTGCTTTTCCTACAACACCAGGAATTAATTTAATACCTTTTTGTATGATAATATTTTTTGCACTAATACCGAGACCACCGCATAAGAGTGTGTCGATTTTGTTTAATTCTAATAAATCAAAAAGTGTTCCGTGGGCATATCCTTCAGTAGAAATAATTTCTTGATTTGTTTTTTTACCGTTTTCAATGGTGTAAATTTTAAATTCTGTGGTGTTGCCAAAATGTTGCTCAACTAATCCACTTGCATATGTAACCGCTATTTTCATTGGTTAACTCCTTAATAATTTGTAATATTAATTAAGTTTAATCATATTTTAGGCATATGTCAATAACTATTAATAATAAAATCTCTATTGACAAAAAATAAAAATTAGTTTAAAAACGGATAGTACGAAATCGTATAAAAAAGAAGGCCTTTGTATGAATAAAAATGAATTTTCTTATTTTAGAGAATTAAGAGAAAATTTGAATAGATTAATGTATAGATTGATAAAAAATGCACATTCACCTCAAAGTACTGCTTTGAACTTGAATCAAAGTCAAATACAAGTCATTTTAGTTTTGCGAAAATTTGGTTCTTTGAAAATGTGGGAATTAACGCGACATACTAATTTGGTCAAAAGTACTATGACAGGTATTATTGATTCTTTAGAATCTTTAGAGTTGGTCGAAAGATTAAGGAGTAATGATGATAGGCGAATTGTTATTGTAAAACTTACTGAGCCAGGTAATGAATTAGCTAGTGGTCTACGAAAGGGTGTAAGTGATTCATTTGAAAGTAAAATAAATTGTTTTAGCAAAGAAGAGCGAGAAGATTTTTTCAAAACAATTAATAAATTAAGTCAATATTTTATAAAAATGGAGAAAAATGATGAATAAAAACCCTCATGATTTTATGGGGACACAAAATATTACCTCTTTGTTATTTAAACTGTCTATTCCAGCTATGATTGGAATGATAAGCAATGCTTTATATAATGTTATAGATGCAGTGTTTGTTGGTCACGGAGCTGGTGCTTTAGCTATTGGTGGTTTAACCATTGCTTTTCCTTTTCAATTAATAATTGGAGCTTTCGCACTAATGTTTGGAGTTGGTGTAGCATCTGTTATTTCTAGAAAATTAGGTGAAAGAAACCCAGAAGAGGCTGTAAATGCAGCAGCTAATGCCTTTATTTTAACAATAATAATTTCAATCTTGATTTTGATTTTTGGAGAAATATTTTTAAATAAAATATTATTAATTTTTGGAGCTACAGAAGACATATTGCCCTTTGCTACCAATTATATGAGAATAATTTTATTAGGGGCTCCCTTTTTGTCCTTTTCCATGTGTGCTAGCAATGTTTTGCGAAGTGAAGGCTCTGCTAAAATTGCCATGAATATTATGATTATTGGAACTGGGTTGAATATAATATTAGATCCAATATTTATTTTTGGTTTAAAAATGGGAATTTCAGGAGCTGCTATTGCTACTGTTATTTCTCAAATAGTAGGTTCAATGTATGGTCTTTTATATTTCTTAAAAGGTAAATCATCTCTTAAATTTAAAATTTCTTCATTCAAATTAAAAATCAAATATATAAAAGAGATTGTTTTATTAGGACTAGCTACATTTATTAGGCAAATCGGAACTTCAGTAATGGCCTTAGCTGTAAATAATATGGTTAAAATATATGGTGGTGATTTGGCTATAGCTGCTTTTGGTATAGTTAATAGACTTTTAACTTTAGTCTTAATGCCAATATTTGGAATGAATCAAGGATTGCAACCAATAATTGGATATAATTATGGTGCAAAACAATATGACAGAGTACATAAAGCTTTAAAGGTTGCAATAATAATAACAACTCTAATTGGATTTGTATTTGCTTTATTTGCTTTTATTTTTCCAACTGTTTTAATAAAAATGTTCACAACTGATACACGCTTATTAGATATTAGTGTTGTTGCTTTGAGAATTATAATGTCTACAATGGTTTTATTGGGGATACAATCTTGTGGGACTACTTATTTTCAAGCTCTTGGAAAAAGTGTTCCTTCAATTTTACTTGGAATGAGCAGACAGTTTATTATACTAATTCCTTTGGTATTACTACTTCCAAGATTCTTTGGACTAACTGGAGTTTGGTTAGCCTTCCCTCTTGCTGATATTATAGCTTCTTCTATAACTGTAATTTGGTTATTAGTGGATATTAAAAAATATAAATAACTATTATTTGCTGCTATTTATGATTGTTTTTAATCACAAATAGTAGCTTTTCTAATTTATTAGCTATTTGTTAGATTTTAAACTATTTTTTTGTATTGAATTATCATAAAGGTTGTTTAGGATAAAGAATATATTATTCTCTCATAAACTTTATAAACAAATATTCTAAACATAAGTAAAAATATCAATCTATGATAATTTTACTTATGTTTTTTGAGTTAAAAGGCTTTTTACCAGTAAAAAAATTATTCTTTAACAATATTAACAACATATTGTTCGTTGCAATTGATACAATTTAGGCTATAATTGAAAAGTAAATAGAAGATTAGGAGAAGAGTGTGAAAAATATTGGCATTTTAGGTTTAGGAAATATTGCTAGAAAAATGGCTTCAACTGTGAATTTGATGGATGATGTAAATTTATATGCCGTAGCTTCTAGGTCAATAGATAAGGCAGAACTTTTTAAAGAAGAACATTTTGCTGAAGTTGCATATGGTTCGTATTTAGAATTAGTTCAAGATGAAAATATAGATTTGGTTTATATTGCAGTGCCACATTCACATCATGCAAAATTAATTGAATTGGCTATTAATAATAACAAACCCGTATTATGTGAAAAAGCTTTTACAACAAATTTAGAAGAAGCTAAAAGAGTAATTGCCTTAGCCCATGAAAAAAAGGTTTTTGTAGCTGAAGCTATTTGGACAAGATATCTTCCTTCTAGATATATTATAGAGCAATTATTAGAAAGCGATATTATTGGTAAAATTAGTTTGATTGATTCAAATTTAGGATATAAAGTTGTTGAAAATGAAAGAATTAATAAAATAGAATTAGCTGGTGGGGCGTTATTAGATTTAACAGTTTATCCAATTAATTTTACTTGTATGTTTTTGGGCTCAGATATAAAAAATATCAATTCAACAGTTATAAAAATGAAAAGTGGTGTTGATGGTATTGAAAATGTAACTTTTGTTTATAACAATGGTATATTAGCAACACTAAATACTAGTGTTTATTCTAGATTAAATAGAAAAGGTGTTATTTATGGATCAAAAGGGTATATTGAAATTGAAAACATCAACAATCCTGAGAAAATAAGTATATATAATGAGGAAGGGGAACTTTCACAAGAGATTTTACCACCAGAGCAGCTAACAGGTTTTGAATATCAAGTTAATGCTTGTTTTGATGCTATTGATGAAGGTTTGCTTGAACCTAAGCAAATGCCACATAGTGAAATATTGAGAATGATGGAAATTATGGATCAACTTAGAAAAAGTTGGGATATAGTCTTTCCTTGGGAAGAATAATATTATTTAAAGTTTTTAAATATTTTGCTAATGCAATAAATGTGTTTTATAATCAAAGAATATATAATTAGGAGGACTGCGATGCAGTATATTGGATCCCTTGATCAAGGGACTACTTCAACAAGATTTATAATTTTTAATTCAAAAGGGGATATCGTATCTTCTTATCAACTAGAGCATAAACAAATATTTCCAAAACCCGGTTGGGTTGAGCATAACCCTATGGAAATATGGGAAAATAGTGTAAAATGTATTCACGAAGCAATTAAAAAAGCAAATATTAAAGCTTCTGATATCAAAGCTTTTGGTGTTACTAACCAGAGAGAAACTGTTCTTGCTTGGAATCCTAAAACTGGAAAAGTTTTACATAATGCAATTGTTTGGCAAGATTTAAGAGGCGCTGCATTTATGGAAAGCTTAGAAAAAAGAGTTGATGCCTCTTGGCTTTCTAAGAAATCAGGATTAAGACTTAGTCCTTATTTTGCAAGTAGTAAAATTGTTTGGTTACTCGATAATGTTAAAGGACTTAGAGAAGATTGTGAAAAAGGTGATGCTATTATTGGTACAATAGATACTTGGTTGACCTGGAATTTAACAGGTAGAAAAGCCTTAGTTACTGATGTTACAAATGCTTCACGATATGTATTGATGGATATTAATACTTTACAGTGGGATGATGAATTATTAGAAATTTTCAATGTTCCAAAAAATTGTTTACCAAAAATTGTTCCATCTAGTGGTGAAATTTTTGGTTATACAGACAAAAATGGTCCATTAGGTTGTGAAATTCCAGTTTGTGGTATACTTGGTGATCAACAAGCCGCTTTATTTGGACAAGCGTGCTTTACTGAAGGTCTTGGAAAAAGTACCTATGGAACAGGTTGTTTTTTACTAGTTAATACTGGTGAAAAAGCTTGTATATCTGAAAATGGATTATTGACTACAGTTGCTTATCAAATTGGTAAAGAAAAACCAAAATATGCACTAGAAGGTTCTATTGCTGTTGCCGGTAGCTTAGTGCAATGGGCAAGAGATAATTTAGAAATTGTTTCTAATCCTCAAGAATTAGATGAATTAGCAGCAAGTGTAAAAGATAGTGGTGGTGTTTATATTGTTCCAGCTTTTAGCGGACTATTTGCACCTTACTGGAGAAGTGATGCTAGAGGTATTATTGCAGGATTAACAGGTTTTGCAACAAGAGCTCATTTGTGTAAAGCAATTTTAAATGCTACCGCATTTCAAGCTTATGATATTTTTCAAACAATGGAAAAAGATTCATCAATATCAATAAAAGAGCTTAAAGTAGATGGTGGTTTAACCAATAGTCATCCTTTAATGCAATTTCAAGCAGACCTATTAGGTATTCCTGTTCTTAGACCTGAAGTTGTTGAAACTACCGCTTTAGGAGCTGCTTATGCTGCAGGCCTTAGTGTTGGAATCTTTAAATCTTTAGATGAACTAAAAAGTCATTGGAAAGAAAAGAAAAGATGGACTCCTTCAATGTCAAAAGAAGATAGAGAATCTAGAGTTAAGAAATGGAATAAGGCAGTTTCAAAAACTTTAGATTGGGTTGGCAACGATGAGCTTTGATTGTAAACTATCATTGTAGAGGAATTTTATGAGTGGAATATCAAACATACAAATAATTGATTTAACTAAAGCTATTGCACAAGTTGTTTTTTTAGCTTGGATTTTTTATCAATTTTATATGGCTTTAGATAGAACAAAAATAAAGCGAATGCTTAAAATGATTTTTTACCCCCTTGCTCTATATGGTATTAGTTTTGTTCTACAATTAAATGTATTATTAAAAGTATTTAATTTTTTAGCTATTCCGTATGTTGTTTTTCTCTGTCTAATTTTTCAAGCTGAATTAAGACGGTCTTTTTTAACTGAGGGTCTCGGTAAATCACGATTAAAATTAACTTCTATCAATAATTATTCAGATCAAATAGATATAGCATTAAATGCTTGTTCTGTTTTACAGAGTAAAAGGCGTGGGGCTCTTTTAGTGTTCTCACGTCGTGATAGTTTAAATTCTGTAATTAGTTCTGGAACAATTATTAATGCAGATTTATCCATGCAGTTGATATTAACAGTGTTTGATCATGATACTCCATTACATGATGGAGCAATGGTTATACAAGCCGGTAGAATAAGAGCTGCTGGTTGTTATCTTCCATTAAGTGAACAAACCGACATAAAAAAGACCTTTGGTACAAGACATAGAGCTGCTTTAGGTATTAGTGAAGAAACTGATTCAATTGTTATAGTTGTTTCAGAAGAAACAGGAGCAATAACTTTAGCATACAATGCTAGATTATTTTATGATTTGGAAGTTGATAATATAAAGAGAGTTTTATTAACCTGGTTTAGTAGCAAAGATATAAGTGAAGAAAAAAAGGAAGAGAAAGACGATGAAAAATAAGCTTTCAATATTTTTACTAGATGATTGGAAACCTAAACTAATAAGTTTGAGCTTGGCTCTTTGTGTATTTTTCTTTTATATGTTTTCTGATAATTCAAGTAGAATTTTAACTATTCCCCTTGAGGTAATTATGCCAATTGAATATGAGGCAGAGAGTTTAATTCCTACCTCTGTTGATTTAGAAATAAATGGTAATGATGATATTATTTATTTGATTGATCCCACTTTAGTTGATGCTATAGCTACTTTTTCTTTTGTTGATAAAGAAGGTATTAGCTCTGTCTCTGTTGAATTAAAATATGATGAAAAAATGTTCTCTAAGGGTAATATAAGTTTAAGCACAAAGCCTTCAACTGTTAAAATTTCTTTTAAAAAAGGATTGTAATTTGTATAAAATAGGTGTTGATATTGTAAATATCGAGAGAATTTCAAAGTTAAATGAATATACTATCAAAAGGATTTTTAATAAAAAAGAAGTTGAAAAAGCAAGTTGTATTACTCTCGATAAAAGTAGAGCTGAATTTTTAGCTGGAAGATTTGCAGCTAAAGAAGCTTTAGCAAAAGCTTTGGGTGTAGGCTTTACAAAATTAACCCCTTCTGAAATATTAATAACTAACTTAGAAAGTGGACAACCAGTAGTACAATTAGAAGGTAAAACTTTAGAAACCTATCCAAATTTGAATATTCAAGTTTCTATAAGCCATGATGCCCCTTGTGCCGTTGCTGTTGTTTTAATCGAGGAAGTTAATGGCAAGAATTGATTGGAGAAGACCTCCTTTAAAAGATTTACAAGAAGGCAAAGTAAGATATAAGATGGTTGTTTCCTATGATGGAAAAGCCTTTAATGGTTGGCAAACTCAGAAAAATGGCTTAGGCATTCAGCAAGCAATTGAAAAAGCACTTAAAAAAATGCTAAAAGAAGATGTAAAAATTATAGGCTCCGGTAGAACAGATAGTGGTGTTAATGCTATAGGGCAAGTTTGTCATTTTGATATATTTGATAAAGACATCCCCGCAAGAGCTTTTTTAAATGTAATAAACTGTAATCTTCCTCCAACTGTTAGAATTTTAGAGTGTGAGATAGTCGATGGGTATTTTCATTCTCGCTACACAGCTTACGCTAGAAAATATCGATATTATTTGAAAATCGAAAATGAAATGACAGCTACCGATAATGGTTTTGCAGCTAAGATTAAAAGATTTCCTTCAATAGATGTATTAAATTCATATGCTAAGCATATAGCAGGCACTCATGATTTTACAACATTTACCTCTAGTAAAGATGTTAGTCTATCTAGATGTAGAGATGTATATGAATCTTATTGGAGCTATGAAAAAGATAAATGGAATTATGATGTTTTAACCTATACAATTTGTGGTAATGCTTTTTTATATAAAATGGTAAGATCTCTTGTTGGAACAATGCTTGATTTTGCAATTAAGCACAGATCGAGTGAATATTTTAAAGAAGCTTTAGAGAGTAAAAATCGAAAGATGGCTGAAAGAACTGCAAATCCTAATGGTTTATTTTTATTAAATATATCATATGATGAAAATGAGTATAAATGGTTTGAAGAAACTGCAATACCTTTGACTAAAATGGAAATTGAAAATGAGTAAAGAGAAAAGTTTAGAAAAGATTAACGAATTACTCGATATGGCTAAAGTTGCTTTTAGCGATGATTATTTGTGTGAAATTAAAAAATCACAAGATATTAAAGTTAGCAGTTATGAAAAATTCAAATACAAACAAGCAATAAATAATATAAAAGAAAATATAACTCAGCATCAAGAAATGATTGATTTAGATTTGAAAAAAAGTAAGTCTGAATATAGTGATATGGATTACTTTGAGTTAGAAAAAACTGTTTTGTCATGTTCCAAATGCATGGCAGCAAATATAAGAAAACATGTAATTTTTGGAAAAGGCCCTAGGCCTGCTTCCTTAATGGTAATTGGTGAAGGTCCAGGAAGAGATGAAGATTATAATAATGATCTTTTTGTTGGTAGAAGCGGGCAGTATCTATATAAATGGCTTGAAGCTATTAATTTAAATGTACAAAGTGATGTTTATTTATCAAACATTGTTAAATGTTTTAGTAATAATAATCCAACTAAGGATATGGTTGATTTATGTTTCCCTTATTTAGAGAGACAAATTGAATTAGTAAATCCAAAAGCTATTTTAGTTTTAGGTAAAATAGCTGGCAATACCCTCTTCAAACAAGAGTTACCAATGAAAGATATGAGGGGTAAAATATATACATACAAAAGAATTCCTTGTATTGTAACCTATCATCCAGCAGCAGTTCTAAGAAACCCAGATTGGAGACGTCCTGTTTGGGATGATATAAAAAAAGTTAAGCAATTAATTAACATATAAAATTAGGATTATTAATGTTTGCAAAAGTATTATTTGATTTGCCATTAGACACTGAATTTACTTATAAAATTCCAGAAGAATTAAATGCTTCAGTTTGCATTGGAGTAAGAGTAAATGTGCCTTTTCGAAGCTATTCAAAAATTGGATATGTGATTGAAATTGTTGAAGAATTCAAATCAAGTTATAAAATTAAAGAGATAAAAAGAGTTATAGATAAAGAGCCTTTATTTTATAAAGCTCAAATTGAATTGGCCACTTGGATGGCTAATTTTTACTTATGCTCTGTCGGTGAAGCTTTGGCTCTTCAAATCCCAGGTGGAAAAAGAGAAAAGGCAATTTCTATGAGCATTAGTGAAGAAGATATTTCAACAAGAGCGATAGATAAATTATCTTTTGAACAAGAAAATGCTCTATCAATTCTACGAAAAAAAGAAAGGGCACTTTACTACTTGTATGGAGTAACTGGATCTGGCAAAAGTGAAATTTATTTCAGATTTGCTAAAGATATTATTAAGGAAAACAAGCAAGTAATATATTTAGTGCCTGAAATTACCTTAACACATCAATTAATACAACAAGTTAGTAAGAGATTTGATCAAGAAGTAGCAATATTACATTCCGCTATGACTAAAAGTCAAAGGCTTTCACAGTGGCTTAAGATTTATAAGAATGAGGTTTCAATAGTAATTGGAGTTCGAAGTGCTATTTTTGCTCCTTTTCATAATTTGGGATTAGTTATAATAGATGAAGAGCATGAAACTTCTTATAAAAGCTCTCAAACTCCTCGCTACCATGCAAGGCAAATAGCACAACATATTTGTAAGAAAAATAATGCCATCATTATTATGGGAAGTGCCACCCCTTCATTAGAAGCTTACAAATTAATGAAAGAAAAGCATATTGAAAAAATTGAATTATTAGATAGAGTAGGACTCGGCCTTATACCTAAGATGAAAATTGTTAACATGCTTAGTGAAAAGAATATTATTTCTAATGAGTTGGAAAAAGAAATTGAAATAACCCTTAAAAATAAAAAACAAGTAATTCTTTTTTTAAATCGCCGAGGATTTTCATATTATTTTCATTGCAGAAGTTGTGGTTATGAGATGCAATGCCCAAACTGTTCAATATCTTTAACCTTTCACAAAAATAATAATTCTATGGTTTGTCACTATTGTGGTTATAAAACTAACCCTATACAACTCTGTCCTGAATGTAATAGTTTGGATGTTGGCTACAGTGGGTTTGGAACAGAGATGGTGGAACAAGAAATAAAAGCATTATTTCCATTTTCAAAAGTAGATCGTCTAGATGGGGATGTAGCTAAAGATAAAAAACAAATCTTTAGTGTTTTAGATAAGTTTAAAAATGGTGAAACAAATATTTTACTAGGCACACAAATGGTAGCAAAAGGTTTTAATTTTCCAAATGTGGAATTAGTTGGTATTGTATTAGCTGATTCTGCAATGAATATTCCCGATTTTAGATCTCAAGAAAGAACTTATGCATTAATAACTCAAGTGGCTGGTAGGGCCGGAAGATTTAATGATAAAGGTAAAGTTATAATACAAACTCTTCAACCAGATAATATTGCAATTCAAAAGGCTTTAAGAAGTGAGAGAAATCCTTTTTATGATCAGGAGCTAGCTATAAGAGAAGAAACTGAATTTCCCCCATATTCTAGACAGTTAAACCTTGTTTTTCGAGGTATAAATAAAGATTTAGTAAATGAATTTAGTCAAAGTTTTGAAGAAAAATTAACTCAGCTAAATGAGTTATTACAAGAAAAAAATAATGACAGTGTTATTATATATGGGCCTAATGAGTGTAGTATTTTTAAAATTGCTAAGAATTATAGATATAATATCTTATTACAACATGAGAAGATTATTTATTGCCAATGGTTAGTTAGAGAAACTTTAAAATATATAAAAGCTCCTAACGGAATCTATGTTGAAATTGACGTAGATCCACTTCAAATTCTTTGACAGTAAAAAATAGAAATAATGGATTTAATTTCATTTACGGTAAGCATTTATCTCTTATTT
>CAZJGS010000089.1:2060-10697 GCA_964545735.1 uncultured Spirochaetaceae bacterium | reverse complement strand
ATCTAGAATGCAGATTTTACAACTATTGGGTCATAAACGCCAAGTTGTCATTATACACAAGTGTAGTTTGGACATTTAGGGTACCCGTACCCTAAATATTATTACCTCTTTTTTATAACTCCATCTTTTATTGCTTGATCAAGATTTGTTGATTTGTTTTTTTCTCTAGAGTCAAAACAATTAACATATTGTTTAGGCTCTAGAAATGGGACTAATTTATTTATATCTGAAATATCCATTTCTTCAAAAAAATAGGACGGAGTAATATAATTCCACTCACGTCCTAAAGCATTACATAATTTTTCATAGTCTATTTTAGGACTTTTTTTTTATTAGTTTTAGTTACATCTTTTGATGAACAAGTTTCAATGAAATTTCTAATATCCATCTCATCAGCGTTTTCTTGCCACCAAGATTTATCATAGGAATATCCATTTTTTTCTAATAATAATTTTAAAATTTTATCGTATATTGCTTCTTTTTCACTATTAAATTCTTCAATTGATTCATTTATGGAATTCAAAGCCTTTGAGTCTTTTTCATCTAGATTCCCAACTTTTTTAATGAGTTCTCCCATCTTTTTTAAATGATTTGAATATAGTACTCTTACCGCAATTACAACTCTATTTATTTTGAATGTTGTATCACTCACTTTTATTTTGGCCGTAATTGTATTTTCACGGCCATTTAAATCAAAATATTTTTCCATTATTAATTAACTCCAATTTCATCAATAATATCTAATAATTGTGAACCTTCAGCTCTTTCAGGATCTAACGAGCCTTCAATAGAAATTGGTAGAGTTGCAGGTTTATCATTGTCTACTCCAGGGAATGAAAGTTTTATACCTCCATCCATAATTGCAGAAAATAATGTTACTTGGAATTTTTTACCATTTTGCATTAACAAGAATCTAACAATTTTAGGAGTAATACTTGTGGTAGCACTACCCATTGTTGCTTTCATGGCTGATTTTGGAGTATAGCCATATACCGCTACTAAATTTGATGTTGTAACAGCTGTAGATGCATCAAGAACTATGACTCCCCAGTTACCTGATGAATCTTTAGTTTGAATTTAATCTGTGCCAACAATTAGTGTTTTTGTTCCTGCTTTAAGGCTTGTAATAGTCTGTTTATTACCGCTTGAATTTTGACCAGGTAAAATATAAAGTTGTCCTTTATTCCACCCCGCAGAAACTGTAAAGTTTTCTCCAGTTATTGCAGATCCTTCAAGGGCTATAAGATTCATTACACCACCTGTTAATTTATTAATAATATCAAGTCTGATTTGATAAATTTCAGTAGCAGCTTTTGCACTCATATTTTTAATAAAATTGGTAACAACTTCTCTTTTTGAACCTTGAACTTTTACTGAATCATATGAAATTTCAATGTTTGTATCGACTTCCATTGGAATAACACCGATATCAACTAATGAAGCTTCATCATCTCCAACTAATACTGTACATCCTCCTTGGACTTATTTGTTTAAAGTTTAGCAAAAGGGAATTGTGTAAAATCGTAGGGTTTTTTTTACCAATTAAATATTAATTCTTTATCATTGCTTTTTATAATTCTTGAAGTTTTTTCAAAAGATTTTTTTGGACACCATGATTCATAACCATCAGAATAGATAACATGATAACCATTTTCTTCTAGGTCAATATTTGTATTGATATGTGTTTTACCTGTAATAGATAAAAATTTTCCTTTGCTGCAAGGGGTTGCTCTGACAAGCTGTGATTTTAGATACAGAGACATATCTTTATATGAATTTTTTGTTTTCATTTAATCCTCCAATATTTAGATATGGGAAGACTATCATATAAGAATTAGCTAAATTCTTAATGATTTTGTAAAATATGTTGGTGGATGTTTTGAAATGTCCGTGGAGAGGTGTTTATCAACGTTGATAAACGGGGTGTTAGTAAAAAGTGGGTAAATTATTCATTGAACAAATATAAGTTGATTGATAAGCGTATTTAAGATAAATACAAATTTTATAAAAAAAGAACACTGAGCTTAAACAAAAAAAAACAGACAAGACCCTGAAGTCCTGTCCTGTAAAAACTTAAAGAAGTTTCCTTCTTTAGTCTTTTGATCGGTAAACTAATATTATATTAGTATTTATTATTTGTCAATTCTTTTTTTCTATTTTGAGATCCATATAATAAATATCAATTATATTTTTTAGTAGTTTATAGGAATCAATTAAATATTTTTCTCCAATGTTGGATTGGGTAAAAAAACTTTTTGAATTTGGAATAGTTTCATCGAAAAGATGTTTTAATTCTTTCATGTGGTGTATTTTTAATCCTTCATTACTAGTTACTTCACATAATACAATAATAGTAGAAACAAGGTCTTTAATAAGAATAGTTTGTAATTTTGATTTTTCTGATTTTGAAAATATTCTAAAATCTTTGCCTGATTTGTCTTTATTAAATTTATATTTTAATATTGGTAATAAGTCTCTATTTGGGTTTGGATTTTTCCGTTTGAGTGAAGGTAATAAACAATTATTATGGGCACAAGCATTTCTTATTTTTTTTACAAAAAATAATAAATTTATTATCTCAATTTTTGATTTATCAGAAGTATTTTTATAATAAAATGAATAAAAATTTATTAATTCACCAAAATTTATTATTTCAACGAAAGCCCAAGCTGGAAATTTTGGGAAATATTTATCAATAATTTTAGAAGTGTAATCATGGCTACTATTTGTTTTGGATTTATTTTTATATTTATAATATATGTTATCTAAAATTTTATAATTATATTTATCGGCATTGAAAAATTTTTGGACAATTGAATATCCATTTTCATTTGGATCATTTGATATATCTAATATTAATTCAATCTTTAATGAATGTTCAATTGATAAAGTAATATTTATGATTAATTGTCTAATATATAAATCAATTCTGGATAGTTCTACTAATTGAGAAAAATGTAAATCAGTATACTGGTTTTCTTCATTTATTTTTTGACTTTTTTCAAATAATTTTGAATAGGATTTTAATTTAAAAAAATAATTGTGATTTGTTAAAAAATCTTGAGCCATTGTTTCAGAGAAATTAGCATCAAATTGTATTTTTTTAGTATCCCTCATGTACGCAATTTGATCTGTTAGTGTTAATTTATCTTTCATTTTTAAATATCCTTTTGTATAGTACTGTAACATAGTATTTTTCAGTTAACAATAACTCCGACTCAAAAATAAAACGCCCACTGCTGGACGTTAACTTTTAATAATCATAATCAGGATTTATTTTTGGTTTAAATGGTTTATTGGATTTTAAACTTTTTTCTATAGTTTCAATAACCTCATTATCTGGCATTGATCTAACCATAAATAATGGGAAATTGTTTCCAAATCTATCACAATATTCTAATAATAATTTATCTAATTTTTCCATTTTTATAATTCCTTTAACATTTGTTCAAATATTTTATAAGATTTTGGAACATATTTTTTTATACTTTCTAAGTTATTAATATTTGAAAGAGTTGCATCAATCATTTCTGCAAATGCTTCTTTGCCTAAACTTATGTTTCTACCATTAAGAATAGCTTTATTAGTTTTCCAATAGGCTGGTCCACCATGACCAATCCCACATTGTATTTTACCTTTTGTTGCTCCTTCTATTATATCACTTATATTACCTCGTGAATCAAGTGGAATTTTTCTAATTTTATTTTTTAATTCATTTTTAGCAAACATTTTTTTATATCGGGGTTTATTAGGTATTTTTCCATTGTTTTTCCAATTAAAATATTCATAAGGTCTTATATATCCTTTATTATTTAACCATTCATAATCAGTTATATGCTCTTTGATACTCTTTTTAATTTGTACTCCATACTTGTCAATTAAATTAGAGACTTCCTCTTCTATTGTATTTGTGAATAAACCATCTTTATATGCATTTGAGTAACCAGCGTATCTAGTTATACCTGTATATTTTTCTTTTGAAATTGCATTATCAATTGCATGTCCTGATTCATGAAAAACAACTTGATATTTACTTTGATAATGACTGGCTTCAATGTCATGTTTTAAATTAATATTTATACTATCTGATAATGATGAATAATAAGCTGTTCTTTTATTATTAATGCTTCCTACATTTACTTTATCTTCACATTTACCCCAAAGTTTAATTACATCTTTATTTTCACATTTATCAATTAAATTATGCATATTATCATAATGATCTTTTCCTATTTTTTGAGATAAATCTGAATCATAATTTCTTCTTATGTTATTGGATTGTTTTTTAGTAGGCTTGCTAATTGATGCTTTTTTAATTTTACTAATTGATTTTTGTTTAGCTTTCCATTGTTCATATGTTTGATATTTTCCAATTTGAGTTATACCTTTTTCATCTCTATAAGTTCTAGTTTGTGGAGGATAGCCTATAACTTGACCTCTAATTCTACACCTACAATTAATATCAAAAGATGCAATTCCTGATTGTAAAGGGCCTGCTACTATTCCAATTGATGGAACTAGCCAACCATCTTTTTCTAAATCCTTAGCTTGTCCATCTAAAGCTCCATGTTCAGGCCTTGTTATTTTATCAAGTGCAGCATCCCATATTTCATCAATTTCACATCCAATATCTTCAGCTCTTTTATATGCTGCCTTTTGCCCTTCAACTAAAGCTCTTTGTCCTTCTGTTCTTGCAATCCTTAAAGCTCTAGCAGCTATTCCAACACCTTTATAAACAGCATCTTTCCCACCAACAACAGAAACCCCTAATATTTGCTCTATTCTTTGAGTAAGTTTTGTATAGCTGTTAATTATAAAAATAATGAAACATATATTCCAAGATAAGATGAAAGAAATAGCGAAAAATCGTTGATAAACAGTTAAACGGCATTTTAAACACATTAATAATAGTTTTTCTCATTTTGGACTTTTTTTACTAATTTCTGTAAAAACAATTTCGCGAAATTGTTTTATAAAATAGCGAAATAAATTTAGAATTTAATGTATGTTAAATTTTAAAATAGCTTGCCTTAGTGTTATTGCTTTTTTAGATTAGCATACATAATTTAGGATAAAATAGACAAAGATTGTTGCAGTTGGGCAAGTTAAAGAAATTTTGATATTATATTGTGAAGTGTGAATTAAATTATTTGTGTTAAGAGTTAATTCTCTCTACTGTAGTTATTTAGAAGGATAATAATTAATCCTAATATGGATGATGATGTAGCCAACCCACAACTTTACCTAATATTTGAGCTCTTTCAGGATCAATAATTTTTACTTCATATCTAGGGTTTTCACTCTTTATGATTAACTTTTTATCAAAGTGATCAAATTCAAGTCTTTTAACTAAGAGTTCACCATCAACGGATATAACATAAATTGCATCACCTTCAATTAGCTTTGATACAAATACAACTAAATCACCATCAAATAATTGGACTCCAGTCATTGAATCGCCTCTAACTTCAGCAGAGAATAATTTCTCTTGTGGAAATCTTCTAACAAATTTTTTTAAAATTGGTAATCGTTCTTCAGAAAAATCTACTAAGTCCCATTCTTCTCCAGGGCCAGCGGATACTTTGTTTTTCAAAATAGGGACTGAAAAACTGTCTTTGCTAACGCTTATTGCTGTTGTTTGACCCTTTGTATCTGACCAATATGAAGAATTAATATTATCTGTTTTTTTGTAATAAGAGGAGCCTTTTTCTGATACATGAGTATCAATTTCTGAACCATATTGTTCGTTTTTAGGTGATTTGTTTCCTATTGAATTTTCTTCAAAGTACATATTCCCTTTTCCAGCGATTAACCAATTCATGTTAATCCCAAATTGAGATAATACTAATTTTAAATTATCTGGAATTGCCCGCCCGCCTTTCTCATATTGAGCATAAGTGCTTTGGGGTAAGTTGAATTTAAGTGCAAATTTAGCTTGTGATAATCCAAATTCTTTTCTAATTTGCTTTAATCTGTAATTAATTTCCATGTAAAATCCTCATTTTAAACTTGGCTTTGAGTGTAATTTGAAATAATATTAAATATAAGTTACATTTTTAACCTATAAAATTATTATTACATTAATTTATGTGTAACGCAATAAGGAATTGCAATATGAGTAAAAAATTACAAAAAGTAAGTACAAATTGGAGTTATATTAATTCTGTTATAACTACTAAAAATTTAGTTAATCAGTTTAAAAAATGCTCCTTGGCGTTAGTAAAAGAACTTTTTATTGCTAGAGAAGAACTAAGTTGTCAAGGGAGTAGGGATTCTACTAAACATATGAGTACAACCTTGTGCCAAATGGCACAAAGTAATGAATTTAAAACCTTTGGGAAATATCTTGAAGAAATTGGTTTGTCACGTCGAACGGCTTATAATTGGCTTTCTTTATATTCTCCGACTGAAGATAAGCTTTACAGTGTTGAAGAAATGAAATTACGAATTACCAACTTATTTGAAGAAGTTTATCAAGCAAGAAAGTCAAATCCTAAGTATGCACCTGCGGGGTGGGATTATAAGCAAGAATCTGCTTATCAAAAATGGAAAGAAAGACAACATCCTGTTTATTTATCTGAATATTTAGTTGAAAAAGAATCTAAAGAATTTGATAGAGAGTATTTAAATATCCTTTCAAAAACAATGGATAATCCAACTCCTGATGACATTATGAGACAGATGGACCTTTGTAAAAAATATCAAACTATTGCAACAAAGGTTGTTCCAGTTCAAGAGCAAATGCATATCGTTCGTTATGTTGAAAAAGCTATAGAAATGTTTGATGAAGAGAAAAGAGTTGATATTGCTCTTTCAATTGCAAAAGTCTTGCAGTTAATAGCTATCGAAAGTGAAAAGGAGTAAGGAGGTGGATAAACCATATATTCATACTTATTGTGTTTTGAAAATCAGTCAAAAAAAACTAAGCCAAACTGCTTTAGCTATTATATGTGGTTGTTCTGTTCCTGCAATAAATCAAATTTTTATAGGTAAAAAAATCCTCTGCACTTATACAAGCAAATATTGCAATATATTTTGGTCATTCGTTTTGGATAGAATTAGTAGCTTTAGCCTATGAATTTTCAAAATACATATCAAATATAGATCAACAATTAAGAAGTTTAGATAAAAGGAGAATAGCATAATGTGGGTTGATGTAAAAACTTTAGCTGAAATTATTGGTAAATCTCGAAGAACTATACAGTTAAGAATTAAAAAAGATTCATCAATTGTCACTCGCTTAATAGATAAGAAAAAAATTGAGATTCTTATAACGTCTCTTCCGTCAGAGTGGCAAACTTTAGTTATTAAAAAAACTAAATCAACAGATATTCCTATAGTCGCTTTATCAACTCCTGCTCAACTGATAGTAATACAAAAAACTGCGGTTGGAATTGGCTCAAAGATTGATGAAAAGCAAAAAAAAAAAATGCTTATTGCACTTAAATTGGACAATAAGCCATCAAATATAACAAAAGGTGAATGGATTTTACAAGTTGCATTCTACTTCTCAGTATCACAATCAACCGTTCGTCGAATTTCGAAAGAGCATAAGGCATTCAACGTTATTGGGAGACCTAAAAATAAAAACAGAAATCAGAAATGGAGTAAAGAATCTATTAAATATTTACAAGGATATTATTTAGCGGCCTTAAAGCAACATGGTGCTTGTAATAAGAAAACCGCAGTTAATGCAGTAATAAAAATAGCAAATGAAAGAAGTTGGCCTATTGGTTGTCAAAGCAGTGCTTATACAATTCTTAGTGATATTAATCCTTTATTAATTGCCTTTGCTACTGGTGGGAATAGAGCTCTTGATAATTACTTTTGGATTGCTAGAGATTGTGATGCTTTAAAGCCTTTCCAAATAGTAATAGGAGATCAACATATCTTTGACTATTGGATAGCTGATTATGATACAGGATTAATAAGAAGACCTGAATGTTATCTATGGCTTGATATGTGTACCAAGCTTATTTATGGAATTGCTTTTGATAAGCATTATTCATCAGATACCGTAAGAGAAAGTCTTAGATTAGGATTAAATAGATTTGGAGCCTTTGATTGTACGTACAATGATAATGGTACTTCTGAATGTTCAAAAGCTATAAATTTAATTGTTGATGATTTGCTCAAATTAGGTATGAGGACTGCTGATATTTCAGAGCTTTATAAGACCAACGAAAACACCTTTGTTATTGAAGATGATAATGGAGAAATCATTGATGTTGCTGCGAGTGAATATGAATGGAAAAGAAAGCACAGAAGAATCTTTGCAGGTGTCAAAAATGCTAAAGCAAAAGATATTGAAAGATTTTTTAGAACTTTTGAAAAGATGCTTGATGAAAAAATGGTTCCAGGTCGTTGTGCAACTCCTGGTGCTAGTGCAGCCATAGATGAAGTTGAAAGAGCTAGGCTTGAAAAACAAAAAGCAAAGCATGAATTGTTAACTGAAAAAGAATTTATTGCAGTTTGTATTGAAATTCTAAGTGAATATGAACAATTAAAACATGCAACCTTAAAAATGACTCCTTGGGAGAAACTATTAGAAAAACAATCTAAGGGTTGGAAAGCAAAATTTTATGACAAGTTAGATATTAATTTTGCACTTGCTGAAAGAAAAATTTGTACAGTTAC
>CAZJGS010000089.1:0-1960 GCA_964545735.1 uncultured Spirochaetaceae bacterium | reverse complement strand
CAGTTACTCCTAATGCCGAAATAAAAACATTAGTTCAAGTTAATTCAAAAGCAATAACAATGCTTGATGATCAATCAATGGTTAATGCAATAAGTGAAAAAAGAAGACAAATAAAAAATGTTAAAGAAGCCTTTAATACTCTTATTAAACCTATAGGAAAAGTAGCTTATGAAAAGCCAATTCTACCTGAAATAAAACAAGCAGAAAAAAGTTCAGAAACAGAAGTTGAACCTATAAAGTTAAAAACTCCTGATGAAGTATTAAAGACAGTAATAAGGCCCTTTAAATCCTTAATGCCAACACTAAGGCAAAGATATCAATGGTGTTTAGAAATGCTTGTTCAAGGGGCCCCTTTACCCGAAGAAGATAAGGGATTCATTAAAGAGTATAAAGACACTGAAGAGTATGAAGAATATGAAATGTACTTTAATTCATTAGAAGTGAAAATCGGAGGATAAACATGATTAATTTAAAAAAAGCTTTAGAAATTGCAGATATGTCAATGGGAAAAATGGGGGAAGTTGTAGGAGTTTCAAAGTCTATGATTTCATTAATTGTAAGTAATAAATATAGTGGAGAGGATAAAGAAAAAGAAATAATTGAGAAGTTAATAAATCTAGGTTATCTAACGAAAGAGAATGCTGCAATAGAAGAAAAAACTATTAAACAAGGATTCCTTAGAGTTAATGCAAATATTTTTATTGTAACTGAAAATACAATGAAATTAGATGAATTATCAAAAGATTTATTATCACCTCAAATGACATTAAATAGTTCTATTGGAGTTGTTTATGGTCATGCTGGGTATGGGAAATCAACAGCAATTCAACACTTTTGTGCTTTAAATTCAAGGGCTGTCTATACTCTATATATGGAAGGCTATTCTTTACCAATGATGGTTAGAGATATTGTCAATCAATTACAAGGAACTCCTGCTCGTGGATTAGATAATAATATCAATTTAATTAGAGAATCCTGCTTAGTTTATAGAAAATTATTAGTTGTAGATGAAGCAGATCGCCTACCAATAAAAAATTTAGAAATGCTGAGAAATATAAATGAGAAATGTAGTCTTCCTGTCCTATTAGTAGGAGAGCATAGCCTAAGTAGTAAAATGACAAGTTTACCAAGATTGGAGTCAAGAATTAGATCAAAACCTTTAGTATTTCAACCCCTTAGTTTGCAAGATATTTCAAATTTTTATCAGCAAGCTTGTTCTATTGATATAACAACAAATAAAAAAGTCTTAAAGAGAATCTTACAACTATGTCATGGGGATTTCAGAGTTATGGTAAATGATGCACATCAAATATTAACGGTAATGAATACAAATGGAATAAGTGAATTAAATATGGCGGTAATACATGCCATTGACCGCTAAAAATAGAATTGAACTTTTTGGGACCAGAGTTTTTTCCCAACAACTTCAAAAATATTTAGAAGCTAAGATTGAAGTAAGGAAAGATTCATTTGTAGATATATTCCCTGATATTAAGCGAAAGACAATGAAAAATGCACTAGATAGGTTAATTTCTAAACAGTTAGTAGAAAAAAATAAAAGTGCTTATATTTTTATTGGAGAAGTAAGTTATAAAACTTCTAAAATTGATGCTGTTTGGAGAACAGCTCAGATATTAAAGACTTTTAAGGCTGTAGATATACAAAGAATTACAGGCTTTGATTTAGTAAGTATTAATAAAGATTTAAACGCCTGGTTAAAGAATGAAAATATTGTTCGTATTGGTAAAGATGGGCAAAAACCCATATATAAACTTTTAACAATTTCAAGTGCTAAACCTATTGGGATATATGGAAGGAGAAAAAAATAAGAAAAGAGGCACTTTTACAACTGGTACACGACACAGTATAAGGTTTTAAACATAAAGTTTGCGGCAAACATCAAAGTGTAATCAAGCATATTATAAATATAATGAAACCACAGTATATCTGGTGGTTTTTT
>CAZJGS010000088.1:0-10861 GCA_964545735.1 uncultured Spirochaetaceae bacterium | reverse complement strand
AAAAGAACATTTTTTGATATTTTTATGTTTTTTTCTTGACATATAAGCACTTCAGGGTAAGAATATTGTATTATCAAATTTTTTAAAGGAGTTTATTTATAATGAAAAAAATTATTATTGCTTTGTTAGTACTAGTATCTCTTTCAACGTTTCTTTTTGCTTCAGGAGCTAAAGAGAATGAATCTTTAACTGTTTATACAGGAATGTTAGAAGAACATGGTGCTATTGTATGCCAAGCTTTTGAAGAAGCAACTGGTATTGAAACAAATTATGTTAGAATGAGTGGTGGTGAAATCTTTGCTAGAATTAAAGCTGAACAAGAAAATCCACAAGCAAGCGTTTGGTATGGTGGTGGATCTCTTACATTTATTGAAGCAGACAGATTAGGTTTGTTACAACATTATGTTAGCCCTGTTGCTACTGATTTCCCAAAACAATTTAAAGACAATAATGGTGCCTGGACTGGTATTTATAGTGGTTATTTAGGTTTTATTGGTGACAAAGAATGGTTAGATGAAAATAATCTTACCTTACCTCAAACTTGGGATGATTTATTAAATCCTGCTTATAAAGGTGAAATTGTAATGGCTCACCCTGGTTCATCTTCAACTGCTTATAATGCTTTAGTTACTATACTACAATTAAAAGGTGAAGAAGAAGGTTGGAAATATTTACAAAAACTTAATCAAAATGTACGTCAATATACTAAGAGTGGTAGTGGCGGTGGAAGAATGATTCAATTACATGAAACAGGTCTAACCATTGGTTACTTACATGATGGTATTGCTTTTAAGAGAGAAGGTTATGATCATATGGTAATGACTGCTCCTGCTGATGGAACTGGTTATGAAGTTGGTGCTGTTGGAATTATCAAGAACTCACCTAATCAAGAAGCAGCTAAGAAATTCATTGATTTTGTATTAACTGCAGAGGTTCAAGAAATGGGACAAACTGTTAATGCATTACAATTCTTAACTAATCCTGATGCTGTTCCACCAGAAGAATGTCAACAATTAGTTGGAACTAAATTAATTGAACAAGATGACGAATGGGCAGGAGCAAATAGATCTGCTTTTGTTGAAAAGTTTAATGAATTAACCTTGACTACACCTCCTTCAAAATAAATTAGGTATGTCATTTTAAAATAATAGGGACTCCATTTGGGGTTCCTATGTTTCATCGGGAGGTGTTATGGAAACTAATCATAAGGAAAATGCCGCAACTAGATATTTTAGACAACTAAAATTTACTATGCGCGATCCTATATTATTGATAACTGTAGGTGTTGTATTTATTTTTGTTTTTATGTTTATTGTTTTTCCTTTAATATCAATTTTAAAGGAAAGTATGATTAGTGAGGGTGGATTCACACTCTCTAATTATTGGGGAATTTTATCAAGTCGATTTAATAGGCATATTATTGGCAATACATTGAAATTAGGTATTACAGTTGCTATTTTTGGTACAGTTATTGCATTTTTATTTGCGTATTCTACTACATATTTAGCAATTCCTCATAAAAAAATATTCAATATTTTGTCAATTATGCCAATGATATCACCACCATTTGTAATTTCTCTTTCAGTTATTTTATTATTTGGAAGAAGTGGTTTAATTAGTTATGAAGTATTCCATGTAAGAAATGATGTGTATGGGTTTTGGGGCTTAGCTTTAACACAAACTCTATCATTTTTCCCTATTGGTTATTTGATGCTTAGAAATTTGTTGCAAAATATTGACCCTTCAGTTGAAGAAGCTTCTCAAGCTTTAGGTGCTAATAGATGGAAAGTTTTTACAACAGTAACACTTCCATTAATGTTACCTGGTCTTGCAAATGCAATGCTTCTTATTTTTATTCAATCCCTTGCCGATTTTGGTAACGCAATTGTTATTGGTGGTAATTACACAACCATGGCTGTACAAATTTATCAACAAGGCATCGGTAGTTACGATATGGCTGGTGCAACAGCTCTAGCTGTTATATTATTAATGATTTCTTTATTAGCTTATTATATTCAAAATGGCGTTATTGGTAAAAAATCATATGTAACGGTTACAGGTAAAGTTGCTAAGGAAAGAATTTTAATTGATAACAAAAAGGTTACTATCCCAGCTTATGCTACTTGTTTAATGATTTGTATTTTCGTATTAAGTCTATACGCTTTAGTTCCAATTGGTGCTTTTGTAAGACTCTGGGGTGCAGATTATTCATTCACAATGAAGTGGATTATTTATGTATTTACTATAGGAAGAAAATATATAGTTGATACTACAATTCTAGCTTTGATTGCGACTCCTATAGCAGGTACTTTAGGTATGGTTTCTGCATTTCTTATTGTTAGAAAGGCATTCCCTGGACGTACTTTTGTTGAATGGAGTATATTGATGGCTATAGCTCTTCCTGGTACTGTTATTGGTTTAGGCTATGTATTAACTTATAATAGTGGACCTATAATCTTAACTGGAACTGGTTTTATATTAATAATGGCTTTGGTAGTTCGTAGTTTCCCTGTAGGTACTCGCTCCGGTATAGCGGCTCTTAAACAAATAGATCCAAGTATTGAAGAAGCGGCCACAATTAGTGGTGCAAATAGTAGTAAAGTATTTAGATCAATTACTTTGCCTCTAATTAAACCTGTATTTTTTAGTAGTTTATTATATTCATTTATCAGAGGAATGACCCTTGTAAGCACAATCATTTTCTTAGTATCAGCAAACTGGCAGATGCTGACTGTTGCAATCATGAACCAAGTTGATCAAGGCCTTTATGGTGCAGCAAATGCATACTGTTTGGTTTTGATATTACTCGTTGCTACTGTAATGGTAATAATGAAACTATTATTAAGACTATTTAAAATTGATATAAATGGAGATCTATAATGAATAAAATAAACGCAAAAAGTGTTGAATTAGTTGATTTAACAAAAACCTTTATTACCTCAACAAGAGGTGAAGTTCTTGCTGTTCAAAATGTAAATTTAACAATAGAACCAGGTGAATTTGTTACTCTACTTGGTCCATCAGGTTGTGGTAAAACAACTTTATTGAGAATGATTGCAGGTTTTGAAATACCTACTTCTGGTAAAATATTGTTTAATGATGATGATGTAATAAAAAAGACTCCAGATAAAAGAGATCTTGGTATGGTTTTTCAAAACTATGCACTTTTCCCACATCTTAATGTATTTGATAATATAGCCTATGGTTTAAAAATAAAAAAATTCGAAACTAAAGTTATAAAAGAAAAAGTTCTAGCTGGATTAAAAACTGTTAAAATGGATGACTTTTCTACTCGTGTTCCATCACAAATGAGTGGTGGACAACAACAACGTGTTGCCCTTGTTAGAGCACTTGTACAAAATCCTGGAGTATTATTATTTGATGAACCTTTATCTAACCTTGATGCTAAGTTAAGACTTCATATGAGAGATGAAATTAGAAGAATTCAAAAAGATATTGGTATTACTTCTATATATGTAACTCACGATCAAAATGAAGCTATGGCTATGAGTGATAAAATTGTTATTTTAAAGGATGGTATTGTCCAACAAGTTGGAAGTCCTCAAGAGGTTTATTACAAACCTGCAAATACTTTTGTTTCAAATTTTATTGGTAAAGCGAATATTGTCGAAGGTAATGTTATAGCTGTTAAATCAGATATAGTAACAATAAAAATTCAAAATAAAGAATATGATGTTAAACATAGGAATGCAAAAACTTTCAAAATTAAGGAAGCTGTTGATATTGTTGTTAGGCCTGAAGCTGTTGATTTAACACTTGATTATTTTAAATCTGTTGTAAAGAAAACTGTTTATATGGGTGTAAGTCAAGATTATTGGTTTGACTTTGCTAATAAAGAAATTGAAGTATCTGATTATAATCCTTCATCAAAGCGAGTTTACAAAGAAGGGGAAGAAATAACTTTTGGATTCCAAGAAGAATCAATCCATATATTGCATAAAATATAAAGTACATACTTTTCTTTATAATGCACTATAAGCTAAAAGATTGATTAAATACTAGAAAAAATATTTTAATTTTTAGTAGACTTGGAGGAATATGCGAGAAAAAGAATTCATTAAGGAAAGACAAAATTCTATTGTTAGTTACATTGCCTCTAATGGTAGAGCTAATGTATCTCAATTGGCGGAACTTTTTGATGTTACTGATGTTACAATCAGAAGAGATTTAATTACTCTTGAGCATCGAGGTCATATTCTTAGAACTCATGGTGGTGCAATTAGTAACAATGAAAAATCTATTTGGCAAAAAACTTCTCTAGAATGTCGAATAAATCAATCAATTGAAAAGAAAAAAGCGATTGCAAAAGCAACAGTTAAACTTTTAAAAAATGGACAAAGTATTTTTCTTGATGGAGGAAGCACTGTTGCATATGTCGCCAAAGAGATGAGTTTGTTAAAAGAATTATTAATTGTTACAAATAGTTTAACAATCGCACAGTCTGTAATGGGGTTAAATGGCAATAGGGTAATATTAACAGGTGGTGAGTTAGAAACACAAACTGATGTTATCTTAGGCCCAACTTGCGTTGAGCAACTCAATCGCTACAGAACAGATATAGCAATAATTGGAGTCAGTGGTTTATTAATTGATGAAGGTATTTTTTCCTCTATTCCAGAGGAAAAAGCAACCAAGTCTATTATGATAAAAAATGCTAAAAAAGTTATTGTTGTAACTGATTCGTCAAAAATTGGTCAAACTGCTTTCACTTTAGTTGAAACAATTGAAAAAATTGATTATATAGTTACTGACAGTGATCTCAGTAAAGATAAAATACAAAGGCTAAAAGAGAAAAAGATTAATTTGATTATTGCAAAATAAGATTACCTAAAATTATAAAAAACCTCAATTAAATTTTTAATTGGGGTTTTTTACTTTTAGGGGGTATTGAGATAATTTATTAACTTTAATATAGGTTTATATATTTTTAGGTCCTTGTAAACTAAATTTATTGAAATTTTAGAGCTTTATTTTGATGTTTTCTAAAAAAGTAGTAAAAAATATGCTTAAATAATAAAATAAATACAATTAGGTCTTTAATCTATATTGAATAACAATTATTCTATAAATCATGAAGTACAGAATAAATAGTCAAAGATATTCAATAAATGATAGCTTAGGAGCTAGTGCACTCGTTGTTGGATTTGCAAAAAAAATAACAATTGATGAAATTTTATCAAATTTTAAAGATATTAGAAAAATAGTTCCAATTTTAAACTCTTGCTTAAGAAAAAAAGAAAATATTTATTATTTTGATGAAGATTGTGCTGGCTATGATTACCAAATAGAAGATTGCTCTAGTGTTAACCCTTGGTTATTAAAACAATATAAATTGCCTTTAGATTTAGATAATGGTGAATACTTACGAATAGCCTTATCAAATGATAATACTTTGATAATTTATGCTCATAACATTGTTTCCGACTCAAGAGGCTTAGTAAATTTTGCCAAAGCCTTGTTGTTAGGAACCAAAGATTTTGATTTTGAATATTGTGAAGATATTGAAAATAAAACTAATTTTTTAAACATGTTAAGCACTAATAAATATAAAAAGTTAAAACCAACAAAAGCTTTGTGCAATGAAATTGACAAAGTTAAAATTAAAAAAGTAACTTTAAAATCGGAGATTGCATTTGCAATATGTGGCTCTCAAGGGGTTTCATTGTTATCGTTTTTTGTAACTGTTGCACTTAGTCTAAGTAAAGTAACTAGACGAAGTATAGTGATTCCTTTTTGCTCCAAAAAGCAAGATAATATAATCTTAGTAAATGAATCTTCTAACATAAAGTTTAAGCGTGGGTTAGAGCCTAGATTATCTTTTTATGAGAATTGTACTGAAATAGACAAATTGTTTAAAAGTTTTTTAAAAAGAAAACCATTTCTGCTTAGAAATGAAATTTTAAATAAAATCTCACCTTCAGTTATAGATAAGCCTTTTGAAAATGAAGTTTATAACAAGTTTTTAACAAGTGAATTATTTTTTGATGTTCTTCCCACAATTACTGAAGATGAAATATTAACAAATTTAAGTTATTATCCTTCCTCTTCTTTTTGTTCTAATAGCTTTGGAATTAGTGTAATTGATGATAAAGTAACAATTTGTTCAATAATTCATAATAAAGAAGGCGAAGATTTATTTGCAGCTTATCAACAGACTATCAATTTGTTAGCAAAGAATGCTGATTTTTTAAATAAAAAATAATTATATTAAATATATAAAATATTTAGAGGAGGAAATATGAATGATTTAAACAGTGTTAAATCAATATTAGAAACAAAGAGAACTGTTTGTGCTATTGTTAAATTTGGCAATAAAATTTGCCTAGTAAAAAATGATTTAAGCAATGATGAAGAATTGTGGACTTTCCCCTCTATAGAAATAAAACAGAGTGAAATCGTCATACAAGTATTAACTAATTATATAAAAAAAACGTATAATATAAATGTAAAGTCTAATGATGTAAATTATTTTTGTAACATAAAACATAAATGCGAAAGCTTTTATATGGATATCGATTCATTTATTATTGATTTAGATATTAAAAAAGTAGATGACAGCCTTTTCGATGAAAAGAATTGGTTTGAAATAGATGAATTATTTAATATTCCTTTAGCTTCTGAGGCAATAACTCTAGCTCAAGTATTATTGGAATATTAATAATAGTTTCGTAATAAATTTGGGAGGACATCCTCCCTTTTAATTTGAGGAAAATTAATGATAAAAAAAAATAATGCAATAAGAAATATTGCAATTATTGCTCATGTTGACCATGGTAAAACAACTTTAGTTGACGGCATGTTCGAACAATCTGGTTTTATGCAAAAACAAGATAGAATAATGGATAGTGGAGCAATTGAGAGAGAAAGAGGGATTACAATAAGCGCAAAAAACTGTGCAATCAACTGGAAAGATACTAAGATAAATATTATTGATACCCCAGGTCACGCGGATTTTGGTGGTGAAGTTGAAAGAGGTTTATCAATGGTTGATGGAGTAGTATTACTAGTTGATGCAGCTGAAGGCCCTTTACCTCAAACAAGATTTGTTCTAGATAAAGCACTAAAATTAAAATTAATGCCTATTATTATTATTAATAAAATTGATAGAAATGATGCTAGAAGTGAAGAAGTTTTAGATGAAGTCTATGACTTGCTATTTGAATTGAGTGATGATGAATCTTTACTTGATGTTCCAGTCTTTTATGCTAATGGTAGAGAAGGTGTTTGTGGAACGTCCTTAGATAACATTGGTGATAATTTATTCCCGTTACTTGATGCTATTATTGAAAACGTAAAGGCTCCAGAATTTGATGATGAAGAACCATTTCAAATGTTGGTAAGTGATTTATCTTATAGTGATTTTTTAGGTAGATTAGCAATTGGTAAAATTATAAATGGTAAAGCTACAATTAATGATCAATTAGTATGTGTTGGTGAAGAGGGTACAAGCAACTTGAGAGTATCTAATTTATATACTTTTAACGGACCCACTTATGTTCAAGCTAAAACTATAGCTTCCGGTGATATCGCTGTCATAGCTGGAATTGATAATGTTTCAATTGGTGACACTATTTGTACAAAAGAAAATCCTAAAGCTTTAGAAAGAATTTCTGTTGATGAACCTACAGTTGCTATGCTATTTAGCAAAAATATTAGTCCTTTGGCTGGAACTGAAGGAAATCAAGTTACTAGTGCTAAAATTGGTGAAAGATTAAAAAAAGAAACTCTTAGAAATGTTTCAATTCATGTTGAAAAAAATGCTGATGACTCTTATACAGTAAAAGGCCGTGGCGAATTCCAAATGGCTATTATTATTGAAGAAATGCGTCGTGAAGGTTTTGAATTATGCGTTGGAAGACCTAAGATTATTTTTAGAAAAGATAAAGATGGGAATCTAATTGAACCTGTTGAAAAACTTATTGTTGATTGTCCAGAAGAGCATGCAGGTGTTGTTATGGAAAAACTTGCTAAACGTAAAGCACTAATGAGAGACATAACTTATACTACAAATAGAGTAAAAATATCTTTCGATGTTCCATCTAGAGGCTTAATTGGTTATAGAGATGAATTTTTAACAGATACTCGTGGTTTTGGAATAATGAACTCATTTCTCAAAGGATATGAAGCTTATAAAGGTGATTTTCCTGATAGACTTAATGGTTCCTTAATAAGTGATAGAAGTGGTTCTGCTGTAGCATATGCTCTATGGAAGTTGGATGATAGGGGTAAATTATTTATAAAACCTGGAGATAGTATTTATGAAGGTCAAGTTGTTGGTCTTAGAAATAGAGATCTTGATTTGATGCTTAATCCTACAAGAACTAAAAATCTTTCCAATATGAGAGCTAGTGGTAAAGATGATGCAGTTGTTTTAACACCTATTACTAGAATGACGTTAGAGCAAGCTATCCAGTTTATTAAAGATGATGAATTGGTAGAAATTACACCAAAATCAATTAGAATGTGTAAAAAAATATTGTCTGCTCAACAGAGAAAGATTTTTGAAAATAGAGGATCTGTTCCAGATTATTTAAAATAAAACATAAGGCAAATGGCTCTAGGGCCATTTGCTATATTTGTATCTTCAAGTATACAGGAGCGTGATCGCTACCTAGAATTTGATCATCAATTTCACTAATTTCTATATTCTCTTTAAGTCTATCAGAAACCAGCCAATAATCAATTCTCCAACCCGCATTTTTTTCTCTTGCTTTAAATCTGTAGCTCCAGTAGCTATATCGATGGATAATATCAGGTTGAAGGAATCTAAAAGAATCAGTAAAATCTTTATCTAGTAATTGTGTAAAACTATCTCTTTCTTCAGGTGAAAATCCTGCATTTTTTGTATTTGTTTTAGGGTTTTTTAAATCGATTTCTTTGTGAGCAACATTGAAATCACCACACATTAATACTGGTTTTTCTTTATCTAAAGAAGAGACATAATTTCTAAAATCTTCATCCCACTTTAATCTTATAGGTAGTCTTTTCAACCCATCTTGGCTATTGGGAGTATAAACTGTTAATACATAGTACTCGTTATATTCAAGAAGAATTACTCTTCCTTCATTATCTAAATCATTGCCTATTCCAAAAACCACATTGATAGGTTCTTTTTTTGTATAGATTGCAGTGCCACTGTATCCTTTTCTCTCTGCATAATTAAAATAACTATAATAACCTTCAGGATTAAATTCGTATTGGCCTTCTGTCATTTTAATTTCTTGCAAACAAAATATATCAGAATTTGATTGTTCAAAATATTCTTTAAAGCCTTTTTTATCACAAGCTCTTATTCCATTTACGTTCCAGGATGTGAATTTTAAAGTTTTCATATTTAGTAACTCCATATAATATAATATTACAAAAAGTTTTAAAAAAAAGCCACAAATTAATGTGACTCTTTTATTTTAAAACTTACATAATAGGAATATTTTTTTCCCTAGAAACTTTTATTGTTTCTTCATCCCATACCGAGGCTTGAACTTCTGCAATATGTGCTTTATTCAATAAAAACATGCAAACTCTGCTTTGTCCAATACCACCACCAATAGTTTGTGGGAATTCATTATTTAATAATCTCTTATGCCAATATAATTCTTTTCTACCAAGAGCATCTCCTAATTCTAATTGTTTTAGTAAGGTTTCATTGTCTACTCTTATACCCATGCTAGATAATTCAAGAGAGTCACCTCTAACATTATCCCAAACAACAATATCACCGTTTAAGCCTTTATAGTTGTTTATTGTATCAGTTGACCAATCATCATAGTCTGGAGCTCTACCGCCATGTTTTACACCGTCAGAGAGGATGCTACCAATGCCAATAATAAATATTGCACCATATTTTTTAGCTAATTTTTTTTCTCTTTCTTCTGGAGTTAAATTAGGGAATTCTTTTAGAGCCTCTTCACTGTGAATAAACTTAATTTCATCAGGTAAAATAGGATAGTTAGATTCATAATTTTCATTTACTAAAAATTGAGTTCTTTTTATTGCTTCATAAACTTTAGCAACAATATTTTTTAAAAATTCAAGATTTCTTTGCTTCTCATTCATTACTAATTCCCAATCCCATTGATCAACATACAATGAATGAATTGCATCTATTGTATCATCAGGACGGATTGCATTCATATCAGTATAAAGACCAGTCTTTGGTTCATATTCATGATCTGCAAGAGCCATTCTTTTCCATTTAGCAAGAGATTGAACTATTTCCATTTCTTTGTTATCTAGATTGCCAATTTCAAAACGTACCGGCCTCTCAATTCCATTTAAATCATCATTAATACCTGAACCTTTAGGAACAAATAAAGGGCTTGTAACTCTACTTAATTTTAATTCGCCTGATAGTTCTCTTTCAAAAGTATCTTTTACGAATTTAATAGCTTTTTCAGTTTGTTTTTTATTTAAAACTGGTTTATAGCTATCTGGATAAATTTGCATCATGGTTTTCTCCTTGGGTTTTAGATACTTTACACCAAAACTAAAAAAAAATACAACATATAGGATATAAAAAAAAATGAAAAAATAGATATAAATTTAAAAAATGTCAAATACTTAAAGCCCTAAAAGATATAATCCTTATCAAGAATTAGTAGTTAAGTTTTGTTCAAAATCTAGTATAATATTATTTTGAATAATAAAATATTTGTATTATGAAACAGATAATAATAATATGGTAATAAAAATTTAAATTTAATTAATAGTTTACCAATTCTTTGAACTATACGTTTAATTAATTGGTAATTTATTTAAATTTTTTACTCAATTTTTGCTTTCTGTTTTTTAGGTCTTCCGCGTTTGCCTTTCGGTTTTACAGGTAAATTTGGATCAACTG
>CAZJGS010000087.1:0-10933 GCA_964545735.1 uncultured Spirochaetaceae bacterium | reverse complement strand
TTCAAACAACTCAAATATATACTCATTTGAGTAATAAAGATTTAGAAAATACCTACAAAAAATATCATCCTGAAATAGAAGAAGAAGAAAAGTTGGACGAGTTAAAATAAGAGACTATCAGTTTTCTATGACTATATTATTTATTAAAAGGCAAACTTATATATTTTTGTTTATCTAAGGTTATGAACTATGAAAATAAATTATTATTGTCTTTGGTTAATAAAATAAGCGAGATAGATAAAATAAACTTTTTAAAAGCTAATTTGAATACCCGAGAAATTAATTATTTACACAAAAAGTACTCCACAAAAGATTTGGATAAAAAATATTCCTTATTTAAACATTACAAATGTGCTTTTGTAGATGATTTTTACTACCCAGTCAATTTATCTAAAGTAGAGATACCCCCATTTAGAATTGCATCAACAAATTATTTTCCATCCACTTTTGATTATTATATTGGAGTTTTTGGCTCTGATCACCCCAATTTTTATAGCATGGATGATTATTATAACTTTGGATATGATTTGGCTAAAAATAATGTAGGACTCGTTACCTTGAATTTTTCTGGAGTCTCTAAGATTGTTCAAGAGGGCTATAGTGCTTGCAAAAAAGAGCATTATTGTTTGCTTGCTGGGGGCTTTACTGCTCTTAAATATATATATATAAAAAATCCCAATACTGTATTTTTATCTCCTTTTGAAGTCGATGGGACACCAACTCAAAATTCATTTTTGCAAAGTTATGAAATATATGGAGCTTTAATAGATTCATTAATACTATTTCAATGTGGAAGAGGGGATGACTGTAAGAGAGGAATAGCTAGAGTACTTGACTGTGGAACCAATGTGTATGTTCATCAAAGTGCTATTTCTAATAATAAATGCAACGAGGTTAGTTATAATATTTATGAGGAAGGTTGTCAGGTTATAAATTGTTTGAAAGATTTATTACTTTATCAATAGTTATTCTTTTTAAATTTGAGTTTTAGTAATTTATTATGGTATATTAATACAAAAGGAAAATTATGAGTCTAGAAACTATAAGAGATAATTATTTATTATATCTAAAAAATATCAGAAATATGAGTGAAAAAACTATTATAAGCTATAAGAGTGATATTCTTGAATTCTTAATTTTTCTAGAACAAAATGAAATTGATTTTTTCAATATGGATAGTAAAGTTGCTTTACTATATGTTAAATATTTAAAAAATAGAAACTTGAGTAAAAGTACAATATCTAGAAAAATAAGTAGCCAAAGAGGTTTTATAAAATATTGTAGGAAACATGAAATCGTAGCCTCTGATATTTTTTCAAATATCAGCCAAAGAAAAGGGGAGAGAAAACTTCCAACAGTCTTAAGCGAAGAAGAAGTATACAAATTATTAACAATTGCTGTCACTGATTTTGATTCATTAAGAAATATAGTTTTGTATTGTTTACTCTATGATACAGGTTTAAGAATTAGTGAAGCTTTAAATTTAAGTATTAGAGATATTGATTTAACAAAAAATAGCTTTTTGGTATTTACCAAGGGCAATAAGCAAAGAGTTGTGTTTTATACAAATAGGACAAATTCTTTATTAAAGAAATATATTAAAGTAAAAAATGAGTTGCAAATTGACAAGAAAATAGTTGAAAAAAAAATACGAGATAAATTATTTATAACAAATTTAGGAAAACCCTTGTCGATTTCCTCTGTTGAGAGTATTTTTGAAAGACAACGTGTTTGTTTTGGTTGGCAGAAAAACTTTACTCCACATGTTTTGAGACATAGTTATGCAACTCATCTTTTAAACAATGGAGCATCAATTAGAATGGTTCAGCAGATGCTTGGCCACTCAAGTCTTTCTACAACACAAATTTATACTCACGTATCACAAAAAAGAATGAGGGATGTATACTTAAAATCACATCCTCATGGAAGGAAATAAAATGGGATCATTTAAAGGAACAACAATTGTTGCAGTAAGAAAGAATGGCAAAGTTGCTATAGCGGGTGATGGTCAAGTTACTCAAGGAAATACAATATTAAAAGGCAACGCTCATAAAATTCGTCATTTGTTTGGCGGAAAGGTAGTAACTGGATTTGCAGGAACAACTGCTGATGCTTTTACATTATTTGAATTATTTGAAAAAAAATTAAAACAGTTTAACGGCGATTTAACTAGAGCTGCTGTTGATTTGGCAAAACAATGGAGAACAGATAAATCACTAAGACAATTAGAAGCTATGCTTCTTGTAACTGACGGTGAAAAAATCTTATTAATCAATGGAGCTGGAGATGTAGTAGAACCAGAAAATGACGTTATGGGCATTGGATCTGGTGGAAATTATGCACTATCAGCAGCATTAGCTTATTTAGATTCAAATACAGATTTGGATGCAAAACAAATCGCTGTTAAGAGCGTAGAAATTGCAGCGTCCCTTTGTATCTATACAAATAATTCAATTATCGTTGAAGAACTATCAAAATAACAAGGAAACAAGAATGAATATAATTCCAAAATTAGATGACATGAAACCTGCTCAAATTGTAGAAGAGTTGGATAAATATATAATTGGTCAAAACCAGGCTAAAAAAACCATTGCAGTAGCAATTAGAAATAGAACGAGAAGAAAAAGATTACCTGAAGAAATAAAGGATGAAGTTTCTCCTAAAAATATAATTTTAATTGGACCTACCGGTTGTGGTAAAACTGAACTAGCTAGACGAATTAGTAAATTGAGCAATGCTCCTTTTATAAAAGTAGAAGCTACCAAATTTACTGAAGTTGGGTATGTTGGACGAGATGTTGAATCTATGGTTAGAGATCTTATGGGAATTGCCATTCAAATGGTCAATAAAGAAATGAGTGAAGACCATAAAGAGGAAGTAGAAATAAAAGTTGAAGAGCGACTACTAGACTTGTTAGTGCCTATAAAAATGACAAATTCTTCATCCACTGAAATTTCTTCAAGTTCAATTGCAGAGGGCTCCAAAGCTACAAGAAATAAATTTAAAGAAATGCTTAGAGAAGGCAAATTAGAAGATAGAGAAGTAGAAATTAGTGTAAGTAATAAATCCAATATTGGTGTTGAAATGGTGGGTGCAACCTCAATGGATGATATTCAAAACGCCATGAATTCTTTAGGCTCTATTTTTCAACAACCAAAAAAAAGAACTTGTTCAATCAAAAGAGCTCGTGAAATATTAAGAGAAGAAGAAACTCAAAAAATGGTTGATCCTGATAAAGCAAAGGATGAAGCAAAAGATAGAGTTGAACAAATGGGAATAATCTTTATTGATGAAATCGATAAAATTGCTTCCTCCGAAGGACAAAAAAGTGGTCAAGATGTTTCAAGAGAAGGTGTTCAACGAGATATTCTACCAATTATTGAAGGAACAAAGGTAAGTACAAAATGGGGTATTATTGATACCACCCATATTTTATTTATTGGAAGTGGAGCTTTCCATATTTCAAAACCAAGTGATTTGATTCCTGAATTACAAGGTAGATTTCCCTTAAGAGTTGAGCTAGATGAATTGACTGCAGATGATTTTGAAAGAATTTTAGTTGAACCAAAAAATGCTATAACAATGCAATATCATGAATTGTTAAAAACTGAAGGCGTTAATATCATATTTGATAAAGAGGCTATAAGAGAACTTAGTGAAATCGCATATGAAGTTAATACAACTAATGAAAATATTGGAGCTAGAAGACTTTATACAGTAATGGAAAAATTACTTGAAGATTTAAGTTTTAGTGCTGATGAATGCTCTGGTCAAACTATAACAATTACAAAAGAATATGTTAATGATAAACTAGCTGATGTAGTTCAAGATCAAGACTTGTCAAGATTTATCTTATAATAAAGGGAGTTTAAAAATGGAGTTTCTTACTATTGATGCAAAAGATTATGATGAGGCAATAAAAATTGCCAGACAAAGATATGGTAGTTCTGTAAGAATTCATTCTTTATCTAATAATCCACCATCTTTTGCAAAAAAAAGTTCTTGTGTTATTACTTGTTATTTGGTAGATCAGAAGACGCCTGATGATAGTGAGAACTCCAATATTGATAAACCTGAAAGTATTGAAGCTCCAAGTGAAGTAGTAGCTAAAATGAGATCAATTTTAATAAACAATGATTTTTCTACAACTTTGATTGATAAAGTTATAGGAGATCTTGTTTGGCAAGATGCTAAAGGTATTACTGAAATGGAGCTAGGTTTAGTTAATACTCTAATAGATAGTGCAAGAATTGATAGGGGAAATATGTTGAATCCTCCTAAATTTTTTGTTTTACATGGATCTGCTGCCGTTGGCAAAACAATTTCCTTACTAAAACTTGCATTACTATATTCAACAAATATTGAAAAATCTTCAAGAAGGAATGTAGCTATATTATCATTAGGTGGTTCTACTCAATTAAATTCTATTTGTGAATTATATGAACTAGATGTTTTTCATGTAGGGGAGCCTCAGGCCCTTCGACAATTTGTTGAAACAGATTCACAAAAATATGAGTTGATATTTGTTGATGTAGGGGATATTGATAAAGATTTGAAATCTACTATGCTTGCTACTTTAAAAGATCAGGACATTGGTCATTATCTTTGTATTAATGCTCGATATAAATTGAGTGAGTTGATTCATACCTACGATATTATAAAACAAACTTATGAGATAAGAAGTGTAGTTGTAACAATGTGTGATGAGGCTATATCTGTTGGTAATGTTTTATCCTTTTGCAATAAAATGGATATCCCTTTAATGTTTTTTAGCAATGGGAAAAAAATAGATAGTGGAATATATCCTGCTAATAGTTCTTATATTATGAGCTTATTTCATGGGTTTTCAATTGATTTTAAATCCATGTGGGATTCTTCAATCAAACAAAATCTAATTTGAATGTAGCTTATTTTGTGCAACTAGCCCCTCTATAATATTTTTTATAGCAGGAGAGGCTACACCACTTCCCCAAATTGAATTTTTACTAGGAGCCTTTGCTGCGAAGTATATTATATATTTAGGATTATCTGCATCTACAATTGCAATTGTAGATGCAAGAGATTTTCCATCTTTATAACTTTTAGTTTCTTCATTTAATAATTGAGCTGTTCCTGTTTTTGCAGCAACCTTTATACCTTCAACTTTAGCTTTAATAGCAGTTCCACCTGCTTCTGTTGTTCTAACCATTGAATTTAAAACGGTTTTTGCTGTACTGGCTTTTATAATTTGTTTTGAAATAGATTCTTCACAAGGCATATTACCAATTTGCTTTATCAACTTGGGCTCTACTAATATGCCCTGGTTTGCTATGGCAGTAGCAGCGCTTGTTATATTTAAGGCTGTAGTTAAGAGTTCTTGACCAAAAGCAATTGTTGGTTTGGATCTAAGAGACCATAACTCCGGCTTTTGTATCCTGGATCTTGCAATACCATTGAGAGGTATATCGACTTTCGAATCAAATCCGAAGTCTAATAATTTATTGTAAAATAGATCTGAATCAGTTTGCAGTGCCCAATTACTTATTGCCCCGTTACAGGAGTATTTCAGCATAGTATCTTTTGTTACATTTCCATGCTCATGAGTGCAATTGATAGTAAAGGCTTGGTTATTTAGTTCAAAGGTAAAAGCTCCGTCACAAAAGAAGGGCGTTTCGAAATCAGCTTCATCTATATCTAAAATAGCCGCAAATGAAAATATTTTAAATACAGAGCCTGGTTCGTAAATCATAGACACTGTATTATTTTTTCTACTCTTCTCTTCACTTTGTTTAAAATTATTGCTATCAAACCAAGGATAACTTGAAAGGGCTAATATTTCACCATTTTTTGCATCCATCACAATGGCTACAATACTTTCTGGACTAAATTCAGTGTTTACTCTTTGAACTTCTAAATCACACAAATATTGAATATTCATATCGAGTGTCAAATATACATCATCTCCATAACTAATTGCTTCATTTAAGGAAGGTCCAGGATATAGGGTACTATTTAATGAATACTCAAGACCTTCAAGACCATTGTTGTCATTTCCAACAAATCCAATTGTTTGAGATCCGTGGAAGCTATAGGGATAATCTCTGCCATGTTTTTTTTCTATTTTAACCAAATTCATTAATTTATTGTCATTTATAAATTGGACAAAAGAATCTACTTTATCATCATTAATTCTCCCTTTTATCATAGCTTGGTATGTGTATTCATTAGCTATATTAATGATTTCTTCTACACTCATATTTAAGAAAGGAGCACATTGGGTTGCAATTGTTTCTAGATCAGTTATTTTATCAACTCTAAAGCTACAACTGTAATAGGGGACTTCAATAGCTAAAATTTTAGAATTCCTATCATAAATGGTGCCACGAATGATGGACTGGGCTACAATAGGATCCTCATATGTTACTCTTTGGTTTTTCCCTTTTATCATAAGAGAAGAAACCCTAAAGAGTATAATAGCAAAAAGGACTAAAATAATAAGCTCTGCAAAAATAAATAATTTATCTTTTTTAGTGGAATCCATGGTAAATTTATAGTACAGTATGAATAAGGTAATGTCGACATGAAAAGAGAAGATTTTGATATGGATGGCTCCTCGGATAAAGAAGATCCACGAGATAGGAATAAGGTTAAGAAGAAAAATGGTAGCATTCTTTTGATTGTTGTCTTTTTTATTCTGGTTTTTGTCTGTGGGTTTTTAGTCTATTTTAATATTAAAGATTTTAATAAAAATCCTTCAACCCAAGCCTCTAGTATAGATGATAACTCAAGTAAAACTAGTAGTATCGAAACAATAGATAATAATAGTGATAAGATAGTATCTCCTTCTAGTGATTTAAGCTCTACTTCAATCTCTGGTGCTAATGTAAGCCCAGTTTTAAATGATAATTCTCCCTTAGCTTTGGATATATCAAAGGTAAGAAGCACAAAAGATAGAGAAGGCGCTGTAAAATATATAGAACATATTGTTCAAACTAATGAAGATTTGAATAGCATTTCCAAATTATATGGACTAAAAGTTCAAACTCTAATTAGTATAAATGAAATAAAAAATGTTAGTGGAGTAAGAGATGGGATTGTCTTAACAATTCCTGATAGAAATGGAACATACTATGTTGTCAAGTCTGGTGATATGCTATCTACAATTGCAAATACCAATTGTCCAAATTTAGGATGGAAAACATTACAGGAAATAAATGGGTTAACTGATACTAAACTCGATATTGGAGATAAAATTTTTATTCCAGATATGAGTGAAATTAATGCAAATCCAGCAATAAGTATTTCAATAAACAAATTTAAGCGACCGTCTCAAGGTGCAATTATTGCTAAGTATGGTCAATTTATAGAGAATAATCCTTATAATGATGAGATCACTTTAAATGGAGTATTGATAAGAGTTGATTCTAATGTTGAGACATCTGCAAAAGGTGTTGTTGTTGATATATCAAATAATAAGGGCAAAAAAATTGTTAAACTCTCTCATGAAGGTGGATATGAAACTATTTATGGTAATTTAAAATCTACACCCTTATCAATAGGAGATGAGGTTGCTGAGAATTCACTAATTGGTACTGTCTCATTCGAGGATAAAATTCTTTACTTTGAAATTATTCAAAGTGGAATACCCCTAGATCCAGAATCCTTTTTCTAAACTAAAATTATTTTGCTTTAACATAAAAAAAGATGAGCTAGCGCTCATCTTTTTACTTATGTGAAAAATTGTTCTAATTATGTCTTCCACAACAGTTTTTATACTTTTTGCCAGAACCACAAGGGCAAGGATCATTTCTACCAACTTTTGGAGTATTCCTTTTAACCGTAACAGGAACATCATTGTTGCTTGAATTTCTATTAGCTCTTGTTTTTGCAGCAACATTACCAGCTTGCTCTTGGAAAGCAGCAGCTTTGGAATGTCTTTCAACTGTTTTTGTAGGTCTTCTCTTTTGATATTGTTCAGTATTTTCTTTAATTTCAACTCTAATCAAAGTTTGAGCCATAAATTTGTCAATGTTAAACAACATATCATTGAAAATATCAAAACCTTCTAATTTGTATTCAACTAAAGGGTTCTTTTGAGCAAAAGTTCTAAGTCCTACAGCTTCTCTCAATTCCTCTAACATAGATAAATGGTCTTGCCATCTTAAATCATATTGTCTGAGGTAATGGAATCTTAAGAAATCATTAAAAGGTTTTTCAGTTGCTAATTCTACTTTTGCAGCAACTTCATCATCAATTGTTTTTTTAAGATATTCTTTCCATTGCAATTTTGTTTGATTTTCAGCTAATGGAATAACATCAAACAACAATGAATTTTTCATATCTTCTATAATTGCATTAATTTCTTTGGAATCTTTTTTACTATAAGCATCGTCGACTATTTCATCTATCAAATCATGACTTATATCTAAAACTTTATACAATAAATGCACATTACTTAATATATCATCACGTCTTTCATATATAAAATTTCTTTGTTCATTCAAAACATCATCATATTCTAGTAAATGTTTTCTTATTTCAAAGTTTCGCTCTTCAACTCTTTTTTGTGCTCTTTCAATGGAACCTGTTAGCATCTTATGCTCAAGAGGCTCTCCATCTTTCATGCCGATTTTTCCAAGCATATTTTTAAGATTATCATTTGCAAATAACCTCATAAGAGTATCATCTAAGGAAACAAAGAATTTTGAACAACCTGGATCACCCTGACGACCAGCTCTACCTCTTAATTGGTTATCAATACGTCTAGATTCGTGTCTCTCTGTACCTAAAATGTACAAACCACCAAGACTTTTTACTTTTTCATATTCAATTAACCATTTAGGTTTAACTTTTTTAATTGTTTCTGCTAATTCCTCTATTGAAGCTTCACTTCCACAAACCTTTCTAGCCATATATTCAATGCTACCACCAAGTTTGATGTCAGTACCACGACCAGCCATATTAGTAGCAACAGTTACAGCACCAACAGCACCAGCTTCTTCAATAATTAAAGCCTCTCGTGCATGGTTTTTAGCATTTAATACTTCATGTTTAATTCCAACTTTTCTTAGTAAGGTTGAAATAATTTCACTCATTTCTATTGAAACCGTACCAACTAGAACAGGTTGACCCAATTCATGAACTTTTTTGATTTCTGTAACAATTGCGTCAAGTTTAAATTTTTCATTGTAATAAATTAAATCTTGACTATCAATTCTAGCAATAGGCTCGTTTGTTGGAATTACAACTACATCAAGACTATAAATTTTCATAAATTCAGTACTTTCAGTTTCAGCAGTACCAGTCATACCAGAGAGTTTATCGTACATTCTAAAGAAGTTCTGAAAAGTAATAGTTGCAAGAGTTTTATTTTGTCCTAAAACTTTAATTTTTTCTTTGGCTTCAATAGCTTGGTGTAATCCATCACTGTAGCGTCTTCCATGAAGGATACGACCAGTAAATTCATCAACGATTTGGATTTGATCTTCTTGTACAACATAATCAACTTCTTTAGTAAATAACTTTTCAGCTTTAACAGCTTGGGTAACATAATGTACAAATTCAAAGTTTGAACCTTCGTACAAGCTACCTGAAATAATTTGAAGTTTTTGAAGTAAAGTTTCTATGTGAGTCATACCTTGAGAAGTGAAAGAAATAGATTTTTTCTTTTCATCAATTTTAAAATCACCTCTTTCATCAAAAGCTGCTGATTTTTTATCAAATCTAGCTAAAGGATCTACTTCAAAGTAATCGTTAGTCTTAGGATCAATCTCACATTCAATTAAGGAGGTTACAATTTTTTGCGCCCCTATTACTTGTAGAGAGTCATCTTCAGCTTGTCCACTAATAATCAATGGAGTTCTAGCTTCATCAATCAAGATTGAGTCAATTTCATCGACAATACAGTAATGGTGTTTAGGTTGAATTTTATCTTCCTCGGACCATTTCATATTATCACGAAGATAATCAAAGCCAAATTCATTGTTTGTTCCGTAAGTTACATCTCTACTATAATTAAATTTTCTAGATTCATTGTCTAAGGATGAAACAATAACACCGACTGAAAGGCCTAAATAATTATAAATAGGAGCCATCCATTTTGCATCACGACTTGCTAAATAATCATTAACAGTAACGACATGAACACCTTTTCCTTCTAGTGCATTTAAGTAAGCTGCGGGTACACATGATAAAGTTTTACCTTCACCAGTTTTCATTTCAAGAATTTTTCCATTATGAAGAACAGAAGCACCCATGATTTGTACATCATAGTGTCTTTGACCTAAAACCCTGCAAGCTGCTTCTCTTGTAAGAGCGAAAGCTTGTGGTAATAAATCCTCTAATGATTTTTCTTTTGATTGAATTTGTCTTCTGAATTCAATTGTTTGTGCTAAAAAGTCCTCTTTTGATAAAGATTTTGCCCAACTTTCTTGTTCATTGACTTTTTTTACTGTGGGTAAAAGAGCTTTTAAATCTCGGTCTTGTTTTGACCCAAAAAGGGCTTTTAATATTGATTTGGCCATGTATTTCTCCGAATGTATTTTTAGGCTATATTCTCCATTATACATTGAAAAGCGCTTTAAGAAAAGGAGTATTTTTCAATCATTAGGAATATTAACAGCTATATATGCTTGTAAAAAATAATCATTATTCACAATTTAGTAAACATTAAAGCAAATAAATTTTATTATTAATTTTTTTGTAGTGTTAAAATAAGCCTTTTTACTAAAGTTAGAACTGAGAATCAAGATTAAAAGTAAGAGTAAAAGACTATTTAAGTGACAGGTGTGAATATGTGTTTTTTAAAACTAGATTAGAAACTAAAATAAATATAAGAGGGAGAAAGTTTTGAGCAAAAAGTAAAATAATTAATTCAACTTGCACTACACTTTAATTAAGAAGAAAGAAAAAGCTGATTTTGTGGTACTCTTAACTTAAGGATAAGTGGGGAAAT
>CAZJGS010000086.1:0-11369 GCA_964545735.1 uncultured Spirochaetaceae bacterium | reverse complement strand
TCGCTATATCTTTCATCGCAGCACCTGCAATTACTGCAATTGTTGGTGGATCATCAAGTCAAGGCTTAAATTTCGGCTCCTATGATGGAGAAGATATTGTTTATGCTCAAGATTCATATTTTTATGACCAATATCAAAAATTTGGTGCTGAATATGATGGATCCACTGAAAATGGTGATTTAGCTCTTTATAATATTTGGAAAAGTGCTTTTGATAGTACTGTATATTATGTCGCTGTAAGTGAAATGGCTGATAAGGTTGGTATTAAGACAACTGAAAAGACTATTAACGATGCAATAATATCAAGTGGGTATTATAATGTTGATGGTAAATTTAGTAAAAGTGCTTATGATAAAACTACTTCAGAACAAAAAGCTTCTATTAGAAGTTCAATAACAAGATCACTTGCTTACAACAATGTACTTTCTGATATTTCTTCAGCTTTAGTAAGTAATAGCGAAACTGAATATGTACTAAGCATGGCTAATAACACAAGAAGTTTTGATTATGTTGTATTTGATTATACAATGTATCCAAAAGAGGCAGCTGCTCAATATGCTTTAACTAATCCTCAACTTTTCTATAATATTGATTTATCAATCATTAGTGTTGAAAGTCAAGAAGAAGCAAATTCCTTGATTGAACAACTTAATGGTGGATCTTTATTTGAAGATGTAGCTATAGAAAGTAGTAAAGACAATTATGCACAAGGTGGAGGCACTATTGGTGTTGTTCCATTCTATGCTGTTAAAAACAATTTTAAAGAAGCTCAAGATGCTACTCAAATCCTAAACAGTGATGAAAATAGTATAATTGGTCCTTTTGAATCTGCAAGTGGTTGGTCAATTTATAAACTAAATTCTACCCCACAAGCTGCTAACTACACTGATGATGATACTATTAATATGGTTAGAAGCTATATTGCTAATAATGATGAAAGCATCATGGATAGTTATTTACTAGAAAGTGCCAACGCTTTTATCACTAGCTCAACTAGTGAATTTGTAACTGACGCAGAAGCTGCTCAATTAGAAATTAACAAAGTAAGTGCAACTGCAAAAAATATTGCAAATTCTCAATATATGAGTTCATTTAATTACAGTGATGCTGCAGGTATTTTAGCAAGTGCTGCAACTGATACAAATAATATGAAACAATTATTCAATACTGAAGTTGGTAATACTATTGAACCAATTAAAGTTGATTCTTCATATATTGTTGTAAATGTAGCTTCCCAAACTGATGATTCAGGTATGGGCGACTACTTAAGAGGTGTTTATCCGTACTATGCGGCTCAACAAAATGCTGCTGACTTACAATATTCAATTATGGCCTCTGATAAGTTAGAAAATAACTTTATGACAGTCTTTATTGATAAGATTTTAGGTTCTTCAAACTAAGCAAATTATTAATAGTTACACAATTTATAAAAATGTTAACAAAGAGGCTGAATTTAATTCAGCCTCTTTCTATTTTAAAAAAATAAATTTAAGTGTACAATGTTTTTAATCAAGAGGTAGACAATATGCAGAATGAAATAACTCGTTCAACAAAACTATTATCAAAGAATGGAACTCTATATCAAGAGGGCTGGGGAAGAAAACCTTACTTCAACTATATAAGAAAACAAGTTAAAGCTAATAAGTTTAGAATTAAAGAATGGGACTACTATGCAATAACCAATAGTGAAAAAGGTTATACAATTACTGCCACAGTTAGTGATTTGGGTTATTCCACAATAGTAGCCATTGCATATATAGACTATAAATTAAAAAAATATTCTCAAATTGATAAAGTTACCCTTTTACCTTTATCTAGAATTAAACTCTCAGCTAATTCCGTAGATGACAGTTTTGTAAGCAAAAGCTATCCAAATATTAGAGCTAGTTTTATTAAAAAAGGCAATAAAAGACGATTATTATTCTCATCTCCCAAATTAGTTCTACCTGATAATACTGTGGGCCTCGATGTAGATCTAGAGCTAACTCAAGAAGAAAATATGGAGTCAATGAATATTGCAACAAGTTGGAAGAAAAATAGAAAGGCTTTCTACCTCAATGAAAAGATTAACTGTATGGGTGTTAAAGGTGTTGTAAGACGAGGTTACGAGAAAGAAATAATAGATAATAAAACTACCTATGGAACACTGGACTGGGGAAGAGGCAGATGGACTTACAACAATACTTGGTATTGGTCTAGTTTATCTACAAAAATTGATAACATTCCAGTGGGATTTAACCTAGGTTATGGCTTTAGTGATAGAACGCCTGCAAGTGAAAATGTTATTTTTTATGATAATGTAATTCACAAATTAGACAAAGTTACTTTTGATATACCCGAAGACTTTTTAAAAAGTGATTGGAAATTCAAAGATAATGAAAAAAGACTCAATTTAACCTTTAAACCCTTAGTGGATAGAGTGGGCTTTTTCAACTATGGAATTATAAAAAGTGACCAACACCAAGTGTTTGGAGAATTTAGCGGAAAGCTAATATTAGATGACAAAACTATTGTAATATTAGACAAACAATTAGGTTTTGCGGAAAAAGTCGCCAATAAATGGTAATATATAGTTGTAATTAGTTATGTTTTATGGTTAATTAGTGACGGACAGAAAAATTTATTCAATAAACAATTATTTTAAAAACAATTATTTTAAAAGTAGTTGTTTAAAAACACAAATATAAATATAGGAGTTACATGCCAGATTTAACAAATTTTAAGAAATTAGGTCTAAGCGATGAGACCATACAAGCCTTGAAGAATAAAGGCTTTGAAGAACCAACAAAAATACAAGAAGAGTGTATACCTCTCTTATTAAAAGACCAAGTCGATGTTATAGGTCAAGCTCAAACCGGTACCGGTAAAACAGCTGCCTTCGGTCTTCCGATTTTAGAAATTGTTGATCCTTCAAACAGAGCGGTGCAAGCTTTAATACTTACACCTACAAGAGAACTTGCTATACAAGTTGCTGATGAAATTACCTCACTAAGAGGTTCGAAGAGAATTGAAGTTGCATCTATCTATGGCGGAGCGTCCATGGATACACAATTAAGAAAACTAAAACGCGGTGTTCAAGTTGTTGTTGGTACTCCAGGCAGAATCCAAGACCACATGAAAAGAGGTTCCTTAAAATTAAATCAACTTAAATTTGCTGTATTAGATGAAGCTGATGAAATGCTTGATATGGGCTTCATTGAAGACATAGAAAATATTTTATCAAAAACTCCAAATGACAAAAGAATGTTATGCTTTTCAGCTACAATGCCAAAACCAATATTGGGTTTAGCAAATAGATTTATGGATAATCCTAAAGTTATTAGAGTAGAACAAACTGATTTAACTAAAAATCTAACTGATCAAATTTATTTTGAAGTTAGAGAAGGCGATAAATTAGAAGCTCTTTGTAGAATTATTGATATGGAAGAAGCTTTCTATGGTCTAGTTTTCTGTAGAACAAAAGTACAATGTGATGATATTGGTCATAAACTTCAAGAAAGAGGTTATGATGCTGATGCACTTCACGGTGATTTATCTCAAAAACAAAGAGAAGGCATCTTAAACAAGATGAAAAAACATAATCTTAGTATCGTTGTAGCAACTGATGTTGCCGCAAGAGGTATTGATATTAATGATTTGACTCATGTTATTAACTATTCTATTCCACAAGCTCCAGAGGCTTATATACACCGTATAGGAAGAACTGGTAGAGCTGGTAAGATGGGTACTGCAATCACATTTATTACTCCATCAGAATTTAGAAAGTTTAACTTTATCAAAAGAGTTAATAAAGTTGATATCAGAAAAGGTTCAGTTCCTGATGCTAAAGATATCATTTCTATCAGAAGAGATAGAATTGAAGCTGAATTATTCTCACTTTTAACAAATAATGTTGAAAATGATCAATTCATTCCAATTGCAAGAACAATGCTTGAAACTCGTGATAAAGAACAAGTATTAGCTTCTGTTTTAACTCACTTCTACAAAGATGCACTAGATGAAAGAAAATACAAAGATCTATCTTCAAGTAGAGGAAACTCTAGAGATAGAGACAACGATAGGACTTCTAGATTCAGTCAAGATGATGAAGATGGATTTGTAAGATTGTTTATCGCCAGAGGTAGAAAAGACGGTCTTGGTAAGAGAGAACTAGTTTCATATCTTACAGACAATGTTAAAGCCACTGATAGAGATATACAAAACGTAACAGTTAGAGATGAATTCTCATTTGTAACTGCTCCTGTTGAAGTAGCTGAAGATATTATTAGAATTATCAACCAAGGTAATACTGATAGCAAACCAATTGTTACCAGAGCAAAACCTGATAATCCTAATGGTAAAAATCTAAGCAGAGGCAGACGTTCTTCCTCTTCTAGAAGAAGTGAAAGAAGACCGTCTAGATCTAGAAGTGGAGATGATGGATACCAACCCTACGGAAGAGATTCTGGCTCTGACAATAGAGACAGAGAAGAGAGATCTTCTGGTTCATCTCGCTCAAGAAGCCATGGTAACTACAATAATGGTGGTCGAAGATAGATTACAAAAAACCTTCAAATAGAATTTCTATTGAAGGTTTTTTTATCTCAAAATAATATTAATATTATAATGACTCATATAATATGGTTGGTGTACTTGTACCCTATTCACATTTATGAGTCATAATATATCAATCATTAGGACTTTTTATTTGTTTTATTCGCTTTGTATTTGTTAAATTCAGCATCTGCAATTTCAAGCAAAGGAACACAACCAAAAGAAATTGGAAGTGAATTTAAATCATCTTCAATAGATTTTCTATATTCAGTATTAGTAGAATAATTTTTCAATATTTCAATTTGCTTTTTAACATCACCTTCAGCCCACCCTATTTTTTTTATTCTCATAAAATCAATAAAAGCTTTGGAGGAATATAATAATTCACTCATCAAGAAAGGTCTCTTTAAATATAACGATTCTAAAAGAGAATTTGCACCAGTTTTGCCTATTTGAACATCACAAGCCTTTATATACAAACCAATGTTATCAACAAAGCCTGGAGTAATTAATTTTAAATCAGGATTCATTCTTCTAAGCTCTTTGTATTTTAGTTTTGTTGTTACCGAAAAATTACCAAGAACTAAAATTTGCCAATCTAGTTTTTGTGCTATCATTTCTTCAATTAGTTTTACATTACCAATACCTTCACCACCAAAATTTAGTATAATAGTAAACTTATTGGGATATAAATCTAAAGCTTCGCGAGCTTCCCCTTGTTCCACATCACCGTATCTCATAACCTCTTGTTTTAGTGGAAAGGGAACAACAATAATTCTATCCTCATCAATACCCTTTTTAATACAATTATCTTTTCCCAATTGAGAGGATACTAAAAATTTAGTAACTTCATTTGATGATCCAATTCGTGGATTATCAAAAACATCAGCAACATATACATAAAGAGGAATATCAATTTTAGATCTTTTAATTATTGTAGTAAGTATTGGATGAGCTAAATAATTTGTACAAATAATATAATCAGGTTTCTCAAGATTATACCATTTTATAAATCGTTTAACGTAAACTGCCCCGTTATCGGCAAAAAACTTAATTCCATTGTGAATAAAGGGTCCGTCTAACCTTTCATTTAAGACTCTTTCTGCTTTTGGATGATGCAAATTAGCTCTCCACCAATTCTTTATCACCTTGTTCCAAGTTTTTGCACCAAGGAGTAAAAGCATATTATCTAAGGTAGCTTCGTTGCCCATTTCAAGATAGTGATTGTACAAGGCTTTTGCAGGAACATAATGGCCCTTTCCAGCATCAACATAAATAAAGGAAACTTTCATTTTGCCTCTGGTAATTATATTTTTTTTAATATCTTAAATTCAAGATACCAAAGTCATTATTAAAAATGACTCATGCCTATACTACCAAACTTTACATTGATTGTCTATTCTAAAATATTAATAAAAATTGGATAATTTGTGTAAAAAAACTTAAAGTTTTATATGATCATCATATCTTTTTGAAAGAAGCTCACGAACATAAGATTCTTCTTTTTTTAATATTTTAGATCCTCTAGTTATTTTACAAAGACTAATTTGATGATTTGCAGCAATTTCTCTCTGTGGTATGCCCTGATACAAATCTTTTAGTAAATCCCATCTTAGAGAAAGATCTTTTTGCTCTCTATCAGTCAGCAGTTCAGTGATTAAATTTTTCATTTTATCAGGAGCTGTTGTTTCACTAAATATTTTAACCAAATCATCAAGTTCATTCATTTTTATTTCTCCTAATTACAATATGGGGGCAAATAATCTAAGTATCAACCTATAAAAACGTTGAAAAATGTTAACTGATAAAATATCATTATAATTTATCAAATCACTAAGTACAAACAAATCTTCCATATCTTTCTTTACATCTTTTATAACAGAAGAACCATAGAAAGCCACTCCACATTCAAAGTGTAAGTAGAAAGACCTATAGTCCATATTAACAGTCCCTATAATTGAAACTTTATCATCAGATATAAACATTTTAGAATGAATAAAGCCAGGGGAATATTCATATATTTTAACACCTGCTTTTATTAATTCTAAATAAAAAGATTTAGATACTTCTTGTACATATTTCTTATCAGGTATATTTGGTACAACTAATCTTACATCTACCCCACTTTGAGCGGCAATGGACAAGGCATTAATCATACTACGAGTAATCACCAGGTAAGGTGTTGTAATCCAAACATACTCTTTAGCTAAATTTATTATCTGCAAATAAGCTGTTTCTGCCATGGCCACTTCATCAAGTGGGTTATCTCCAAAGGGTTGAACAAACCCATCATCTTTAGCTTCAAGGGTTGGCTGAAACCTAGTTAGATCTTCCTCTAAGCCCTTATTTATATCCCACATGGATAAAAATAAAATAGTAAAATCCCAAACTGCTAAGCCCCATATTTTAACTGCATTATCTTTCCAATGACCAAATCTAATAGATCTATTAATATATTCATCAGAAAGATTTACACCACCAGTGAAGGCAACATTTCCATCAATTACACAAATCTTTCTATGATCTCTATAATTCATTCTGCTATTGATATGAGGTTTTACAGGATTAAAGGCTCTAGCCTTAAATCCCATTGCTTTAAGTTGTTTTACATAATTGCCAGGAAGAACACCAATACAACCAAAATCATCATATAGGATTCTAATTTCAACACCTTCAGCATTTTTCCTCTTTAATACTTCTAATACTTTAGACCACATTTCACCCAGAGAAATAATAAAAAATTCAATAAATATAAACTTTTCAGCTCTATCTAATTGCTTTAGAAACTCAGGAAAAAAGTCATCACCTATTGGATAATATTTTGCTTCAGTTTTTTGCCAAGCAGAACTAAATGCTGCTCTAGATATATAATTTGATTGCCTAGCCAAATCTGGATCATAATTTAATAGCTTTTTATGGGTTATCTCTCTATTTTTATTAAAAGTTCTTGCATCGTTAAAAGATCTAACAAACTTTGATAAACGTTTTTTGCCAAGAAAAGTTAAGGTTTTTTTACCAAAGATTATATACAACAAAGCCCCATAAACAGGTAAAATCATAATAATTAATAGCCAGCCAATAGCATATTCAGGTTCAGTTTTATTAAAAATAACCCAAAGTCCAAAAACAAATGAAATGAGGGTAAAAACTTGACTCCACCCTGAGCTATTTACAGCACGGGTGAAAAACAAAATTATTATAGCAAGCTGAGCCATAATTAATATAGCTGAAAAAAACAATCTGCCTGTTATTATTTTTAGAAATTTTTTCAATTTTTATTGGTCCACACTAAATTTGTAGCTTTTATAATTCTTGCTCTTTACTTGCATTTACCCAAAAATCAATTGGATAAACAGTGTAACCAAATTTAGCAGATAAGGTACTTGGATCTACCTTAAATAAACCAGGAAGTTCATGAATATAAGTTCCTTTTTCAATTTCTTTTTCAATCAAGTCATCAGGAAGAATTATTTCTAAAGCTAATTTATTGATATCTTTTTCAATAGGATCTGAAATAATAGCTTTTGTTCTAAATCTAACACTATCAGATAATAAGTTAATATCAGTTAAATCAGTTAATACATATTTAGCAATTAAATACGCAAGACTTTCTTTTACAACTCCAGCAGGCCTATCTCTATTCATTAACAAGTACCATCCACCGCCTTTGTCAAATACCTTTGTTTCTTCGCTTTTTGCACGAATCAACTTGCCTGTAATTGCAGGGTTCAACATTGGAGAGCAATAAATCCCTAAATTCATTCTTTGTGCTAATTTTACTATATTAACCGGTTTTTCATTTTGAAATTCAGGTAGTATTTGGAAAAAAGTTTCTTTATCCATTAAAGTGTCTCCTTAAACTATATTATCAACCCAACATTATATTTGAGCAATACTTATTTGCTATTTTAGCATTTATTTAAATTTTTTACAAATTATTAATTTTTAGCTTTTTCTTCTCTCTCTTTCTGGAAGATTAGAGCATCCCTAAGAGAAAATTCACAGCCACAATACTTTTGTCTATACAAGCCTAATTCTTTACTAAGTTTAATACTATTAGCATAACCATCTTTCTTTTTAAAGTTCATATCTACAAAACCAGTATACTTTTCACCAATTTCAAATATTCTATAACTATTCTTGTATCTACTAACAGTGAGGGTTGTTGTAAAGTACTTTATTCCAAGCTCAAGAGCTTTATCATGACTTAAGCTAAGATTATAGTCAAAACAGATAGAGCACCTCTGTGCCCCCTCTTTTTTATTCTCTAAGCCTTTTACTTTTTCAAGCCAAGCTTCATGATTGTAATCATTTCTTATAACTTCAAGATTATGATATTTGGCTACTTTGATTAGCTCACCAAATCTTTTATCATTTTCTTCATGAGGGTAAATATTATCATTAGCGAACCAAAGAATAATTTCATATTCTTCTTGTATTAATCTCTCTATGCAGGTTGTGCTACAGGGAGCACAACAGCAATGTAATAATAATCTTTTATCCATTTTCTCTTTGTCCCCCATTATTACGATTGTAAATACTTTTCTAAGTTGATTATATTCATTATAAGTAAAATGAACAACTAATAATATATTGTATTAGGGGTTTGTTTATTATATTTTTTTTAGTTATATTATTTGTAATCGATGATACTATCATTATTATTATTAGGAGTTATTTTATGAAAAGTAAATATGGTGCTTTTATAGCGATATTTTTATGTGTTTCACTTGGGTTTTTACCTATAGCAGGGTTTATCAAGGTTATTCTTATATTAGCTATCTCTTTAGCTCTTCTTTATATTAATAGGTCTTTGTATTATTTTATTGTAGCTAATAGACATTTTATGAATAAAAAGTTAGAAAACAAAGATAAAACTTGGCAGTATTATCGAAAAGCTTACAATGCTAATTTAGTTGACAAATATAAAAACACAATGGCAAATATTCTTATCCAAAAAGATGATTACAACTTTGGTGGAATAATTTTAGACTCTGTTATAAACAATTCTAAAGATTCAAAACTTGTCAGCCATGCAAAAATTCAAAAAAGTATGGTTTATCAACTAAATGGAGAAATTGATAAATCTATTGAAATCTTAGAAGAGGTTAAAAATAGTGGCTACTGTGATAAAAACCTACTTATAAACCTTGGAACTTATGTACTTTATCAAGGTGATTTAAAGAAAGCAGAAGCTTTGATTGAAGAATCCTCTGATAAAGAAGAAACAAGTAGTGGTATTGCCGATAACCATGGTTGGTTTTATATATTAAGTGGTAACTGGAAAGAAGCATATAAAATCTATTTTGATCTTTTAGATAGAAAACCACGATTTCCAGATCCTTATGTTCATGCAGCTCAAGTATTCCTGCATTACAATAATATAGAGAAGGCAGTTGATTGTTTAACTCAAGCTGTTAGCAAATCCTGGACCAATACAATCTTCTTTGATCAAGAGATTTTAAATCAAATGATTGTAAATTTAGAATCCGATAAGAAAGATTTCTTTGTTGCTTGTATAAATGCAAGTGTAAGTGAAGTTGCAAGAGGTGAAAGCTATAAGGTATTAAGTGAATCTGAGGCCAAAGATATCTTAAACAGACCTTTTGAAAAAGAGCCTATCATTGAAGAAAAAGTTGTAGAGATAGATGATGATGATGATGATAATGAAGAAAATATTGAAGATGAAATGCCTAATACTGAATTAACAGCTGAAGATTTAAAATGGGATGAGAGAGAGAAAGACGAAACAGAAGAAGAATACGAAGTAGATGAAGATGAAAACGATGACGACTCTTTATCTCTAGAAGACGAGAGCCCAAATACTGATTTAACTGAAGAAGATTTGAAATGGGAAAAAGAACATAAATAAAAATACTCTTTAATAGTGACTAATTTTCAATTTAATATTGAATAAAATAGATTCTTGTGCTAAATTTCATTTTATCATGCCGGCGTGGTGAAATTGGTAGACACGATAGACTCAAAATCTATTATTCGCAAGGATGTATCGGTTCAAGTCCGATCGCCGGTAATATTACAATATAAATAATTAATTTAACCCCATCAAAAATATTTTGGTGGGGGTTCTTTTACTGTTAACACTATTAGAAAACATAGTATTTAACATTGATAATCGAAAATGAAATAGATTCTTATATTGTATCTAAATATCAGGACATATTACCTTAATCAAATGTAATTATATCTATATATTTTTTTTGAGTCAAATCTACATTTACCATTTTTATAAACTTCACAAGCATTAATTTTAAATTCTTTAGTAAATTTTGGTTATCTACAAATAAAAAAAATCTCCAAAGTATTTTTAATAATTTGTCTTCTTTGGAAATACCATATCACGGTAATAATCTTTGATTATTTTATGTATTTACTTCTTTTTTCAAAGAGATCCTATTCTTTTCAAAAAATATTCCAAAGAATAAAATAAACCAAAAGTAACTATTATTAAGATATGTATTCGAAAACATCAAATTAATAGCAGGATATATACCAATTAATAAAAACATAAGTAATTTTTTCTCTTTATAACTATTCTTTACAATGTTTCCTATAGCTAGAAGTGATAAGAAAAGCATAAAAATTGTGTAAATTATACCACCTTGCAACATCCATTCAAAAAATAAATTATGGGGATAATTATAAGTTGAAGACCAATGATGCATATATTCAATTGAGCCATAACCCAGTATTGGTTTCTTCTTAATAGTCTCTATTGCATTTAAGTATAATGACCCCCTACCTGCAGTAACAATATCAATATCCTTAACTATTATGGGAGGTTTATCATTCTTACTATCATTCTTACTATCATT
>CAZJGS010000085.1:0-11536 GCA_964545735.1 uncultured Spirochaetaceae bacterium | reverse complement strand
GTAGCTCCTAGTGATGAAAACAAGATTGATACAAACAATAAATCTTTTATCTTAAAACCTTTATCCTGTGCCAAATATAAAAGAGCCTCGCCCTTTTCCATATCAACACCAGATAAATTTAATACTTTCCCCATTGTGTAACTAAGCAATCCTGCTAAAGTAATTCCAAAAAGTGTTCCCAAAGAAGCAATTAATGCTTTTTTACTCATTCCTGCTATTAGTAAATAACTGACTCCACAAATAACGATGGAACTGATAATAGCAATTAAAATAGGATGAGGAGTCCACATTCCAGGTACTACTATAAAAATCAAAACAGTTGCTGTAAAAGCTAAAGCTAATAAACTATTTAAACCTTCTCTTTTACCTATTAATAAAACAACTGTGACAAGAAGAAGAATTAAAAAGTAAACACCATATTCTCGTCTATAATTATATAACCAAACAATAGTTTTACCCTTTGAATCAGTTCTTACAGTGAAAACGGCTTTTAATCCTTCATAGGCATAAGCACTTCTTACAGAACTTAAAGTATGAGTTATTGTAAATTGATTATCTTTTTGACTGCCTTCTTCTATTTGGACAGTAAATTTCTGATACCCTCTATAACGATTTTCTACAAAAGGATCTTCCTCAGTATTATCTTCAAGTACATCAACAACAGTACCTAATACAAACTCTTGATTGAAAATTGAATCTTTCTTATATTTTTGAGTAAGTTTAGGTGCAATTTGGGCAATTAATAGTATTAATAAAACAACAACTAAAGTTGTTCCAATTTGCTTTTTCAACAAAACTTTATTAATTTTTCGGCCTCCCCACTTTTTAGGGTGGATAATAATTGTAATATACAATTAGGTATATAGCAACTTTTTTTCATGCTACTTTTTTAATTTTCAAATAACACTAATTTTTAATGGTTAACAGATATACATATAAGTACATCAAATATACACATAAAAATATATGTATTTTTTTTCAAAAAACATCATTTTATGGTATTGTACTACCTATATATTAAAAATATTAATTTAAAAACTTTGAGGATTAAATAGTGAATTATTTTATTGCATTATTATTAAGTGTTTCTTTCACTTTCATATTTAGAAAATATATAAAAAAATCAAAAACAATAGTTTATCTAATAACATTAGTTTTAAGTATATTCTTTTGCTTTTCAGATTTGCTTACAATCAATAATTCCATCTATAATTTTATAGAAGCTCTTTTTACTAGCGCAACCTTAGCTACAGCTTTTCTTACAATAGTAATGTTTATAGGGGTATTAGGAAAAAATTCTGCAATTAAAAAATTCTTGCAACCAATAAGAACACAAATCTCTTTTATAGCTTGTTTTCTCTTAATTCCACATTTTTACTCGTTGTTTAATATTTGCTATACTACTTTACTAGCAGTTGAATTTAATCTAGGTTTTCTTTCAGCTCTTATTTCACTTTCTTTATTTGTCCTTTTGATATTGCTGTTTATCACCTCTTTTAAATATTATAAAATCAAATTAAAAGCCAAAAGATGGAAAAAGATTCAACAATTATCATATTTCTTTTTCCTTCTTATATATGTTCATATTATCTTATTCAAAATTCCATATATAAAACTTGGATACTATTGGGATATTTTTGATTTAGGTATCTACTCATTAATGTTCTTTCTTTATTTTATGCTTAAATTTAATAAATATAATAATGAAACTAAAAAATACAACAAAAAGATGATCATTATAGTTCATATCAACATAGTTATTTTATTTATATTACTACCAATTGTTGTTTCAATTACAAATATCAATAAATACCTACAAATTAGTGAGTCTACAGCTAAGCAGCAGCCTATAGTTGATACTCTTATTTATGATAAAAAAGAAACTATTGTAAATGCCCCTATATCAAAGATTGTCGAAACTAAAGAATTAGTTGTGGTGGATATAGATGAGTCTGCTTCTGTAGTTGACAACCAAATTTCACCCCCTGAGATCTTAATAGAAACGAAGTTTGAGCCTGTGGTACCAATCTCCACTGAAAAGGATATTGAAATACCAGTTATTTTGGTGGAAAATACTGAAGATGAATTATTACCTAAATATGTGGATGGAATTTATAAAGCTAGTGGAGAAGGTTATAGAGATGACATTACTCTATCAATTACAATAAGCAAAGATAAAATAACCAATATTAAAGTTAAATATAGTGCTGATGATGATAAGTTTTTTGACAAAGCTTTTGCTACTTTAAAAAAAGAAATATTAAATCTCCAATCCGCTCAAGTAGACACTATTTGCTGTGCTACTTATTCCTCACGAGGTGTCATAGAGGCTATTCAAAAAGCATTAGAAGAAGCGCAAATTAAATAGTGCCAGCAGAACTGGCACTTTCAAATATTAACAAAGTACAAAAGGTTTTGGAAGTAATTCTTTAAATTTATAAACGTCATGAACACCTTTAGTTTTATCTTTTGCATACCACTCATCAACCAAATGAATTTCTGTTTCACTATTGCAAAACTCACTCAAAACCTGTAGGCACATTGCACAAGGAGGAGCAGGTGGATTATCTTTTGTAACAACAACTACAATTTTAATACCCGTTGGGCCTTCTTTTGAAAGAAGATTCATTACAGCCCCCCTTTCAGCACAAATAGCTGCACCATAACTTGCATTTTCAACATTGCAACCTGAATAAATATTATTAGTTGAAGCACTAACAACTGCTGCACCAACGTTGTATTTAGAATATGGTGTATAGGCATTGGCTTTAGCCTTATTTGCTAATTTTATAGCATTTTCAATTAATACTTCTTTAGGAAAGATATAATCTTTTTCAAAGCTTTTAACTGCACCATATTTAACTCTATCATCTCTCGTACACTCTTTAATAAAAGAAATCAATTCTGCTTTTGTATCAAATTTATCTATGGAGATAAAATCTTCAAAAACAAACATTGCCCCTTCACTCTCTAAATCTTGTGGATTGTTTGTTGTTGATAAAGCGATAACATTACAAGTAGCCGCTATAGCTGATCTTACACCTAATAAACTATCTTCAATTACTAAACAATTTTCGTAAGGAACTTTTAAGGTTAGTGCAGCATATTGATAAATATCAGGATTAGGTTTATTTCTAACAATATCCTCTCCACTTACTACAAGATCAAAATAATCTTCACCTAAATTTAATGCTTTTAAATTTTTCAATATTTTTTTCTTTTTAGCACTAGAAACTATCGCTATTTTAAAGCCTGCATTTTTTGCTTGACTTAAAAAATCAGTAGCTCCATTTATAGGAGGTATTTCACTTTTATTATATTGTTCATTTATTTTATTATAAGTTGAATCAAAATCAAGCGTTTTACCATATAATTTAGTTATACCGTCAAAAAATATTCTGTCCCCGCCCCCCATAAAAGGAGGAAAATCTTCCTCTTTTGCAGGTACTCCTAAATCATTAAATACTTGTAGTGAAATTTTATCCATCACTTTTTCAGAATCAACTAAAACGCCATCCAAATCAAATAATATTGCTTTGATATTCATTTTTTACCCCTTTAGAAAGTATAAGCCAAGGCATATTATATACCTTGGCTAAATTTCTATAAACTAATTTTTAAGACCAATACTTTTTTTGTTGGTGAACCTTGTTTTGTTTTACAAACAATCCATCTCCTGGTAAACCAAGATAAACATTTTCACTCATTATTAGACGTCCTCTTAGATAGGTAGTCTTAACTTTACCAGTTACTTCAAAACCTTCATAAGCTGTATAATTGGCTGCTGAATGGATATTATCTTTAGTAATAGTCCAAGATTCATCAGGATCAAATAAAATAATATCTGCATCAGATCCTATGCGTAATGTACCTTTTTGAGGATATAAACCAAAGGATTTAGCAGGACCGGTAGATAATAAATTTACAAGTTGTGATAATCCAAAAGCTCCGTGATTAAAAGCAAAGGTATTTAATAATACCAATAGTTCTTCTGTACCCGGGATTCCTGGAAAGATAGATCTACAATCTGAGCTTTCTAATTTTTGATCATAAGTAAAGGTACAATGATCACTTGCGACAACTTGTATTTCTCCATGAATAAGCGCTTCTTGTAATGCAAGATTATCTTCTTCATCTCTTAATGGTGGGGTCATTACGAATAATGGGCCTTTATCCCCTTCTAACTTACTCTTATTTAAAAATAAATAATGTGGAGTTGTTTCAACCAATACATCTAAACCAGCATCTCTATATTTTCTAATTACTTCTAATCCTTTTTTAGAGGATAGATGAACAATATATAAACCCATATCAAGTTCAAGTGCAATCTTTGCAACTGTTTCTATACCTCTTGCTTCAACTTCACTAGGTCTAAGCTCTGCATGGTCTTTAGCCAAATAAGTGCCTTTCCACTCATCACTAATTTTTGCAATTAAAGAATCATCTTCACAATGAACACAAACCATCATATCTAAATCTTTACATTTGGAAAAAAGAGTTTTCAATTCATCAGGATTATCAATTAAATATCCAACATTTTTATATGTTGTAAATATTTTAATGGTACTAATTCCAGAAGCTTTTAATTCTTTTAACTCTTTTTCAACTCCAGGTCTATAGGCATAAACACCTTGATGTAGAGAAAAATCAATAGCCATACCTTTTTTCATATCACTGATTCTTGACTTGGTACAAGCTTTTAAATTTCCTTTCTTATCATCATCCGCAAAATCAACAATTGTGGTAACACCACCAAAAGCAGCTAATTTACTTCCTTCTTCAAAGGAATCTGCGGTTACTGTTCCTCTACTAACCAAATGATAATGTGTATGGGCATCAATGAGGCCAGGCAAAACACATAAACCATCAGCTTGGACAATTTCTGTTCCAGGAGGAATACTATCTTCACTAATCTTGCTTGCTATTCGAACAATCTTAGGTCCATCTACTAAAATATCTGCATGTCTAGTCCATTCAGTATCAACTAATAGACCACCTTGTATTAATAATGTACTCATATACCTATGATACTACTGTTTTTACTCTTTTAAAAGCAAAAAACAAAAATTGAGTGTAAAATCTTTTTAAAGTTGTTAAATAAATAAAAGAAGGTCATTGATTAAACAACAACCTCCATTTATTAACATTTTTGTATTTACTTTAACCTAATTAAGGGGAAAATGTTTTTGTAAAAAATCTAAATCTAAACTGGGATAAAGCAAGAATTTATCTAATAAAGTTTCTACTCGCTTCTTCATTTCAGCCCTTATTTGTTCATTACAAACAGCTTTTGCCTTAGAAGGTTTTCCAGCATTTCTACCCTTACTTAAAATAGTTGGTACAGAGTTTTTTAATACTGAAGTAATGATATCAGCTATTTCAAGCATTTCTTTTTCACCCATTTTTAAAGTAGTTACAGCTGGAGTACCAATTCTTAATCCACTTGTATACCAAGGTCCATTTGGATCAAAGGGTAATGCATTTCTATTTAGTGTAATACCAGCAGTTCTTAAAACATATTCGGCTTGTTTACCATTTAAATTGAAATTTGTTACATCAAGAAGCATCAAGTGGTTATCAGTACCATTAGTTGCAACTGTAACACCATTTTTGATAAAAGCTTTTGCTAAAGTATCAGAGTTTTTAACAATTTGGGATGCGTAATTTTGAAAGTCAGTACTTAAAGCTTCAGTAAAAGCCACAGCCTTAGCTGCCATTACATGAGGTAATGGTCCACCAAGAACTAAAGGGCAACCTTTATTAACTGCTTCACTATACTCTTCTTTACATAAAACCATTCCGCCTCTTGGCCCTCTTAAAGTTTTATGAGTTGTTGTAGTAACTACATCAGCCCAAGGAAAGGGATTAAATTCATCTATGAAAACCTTACCTGCAACAAGGCCGGCAAAGTGTGCCATATCAACCATAAATACCGCACCATTATCGTGAGCAATTTGACTTAATTTCTTAAAATCAATTTTTCTTGGATATGCGCTATAACCGGCTAAAAAGATTAATGGTTTAATTTCTTTAACCATTTTTTCTAATTCATCATAATCTAATAATCCAGTTTCTTTATTTACTTTATAAGTATAAGCATCAAACATTTGAGCTGATACATTTTGTCTGTAGCCATGAGTTAAGTGACCACCACTATAATAATCCATGCCTAATAGGCGTTGATTACCAACAGCTTTTCTAACCTTATTCCAATCTTCTCTTGATAAATCAGAGGGGTTGGTGATTCCAATTTCTTCTAATAAAGGAACTTGAACCTTATGATTTAAAATAGCCCAATAAGCACAAAGATTTGCATCTGCTCCACTATGTGGTTGTACATAAGCGTGATCACAGCCAAATAGTTGACAAGCTTTTTCTACTGCTTCTGCTTCTAATGCATCTACATTATCACAACCGGCATAAAATCTGTGATATGGGAAACCTTCACTGTATTTGTCAGTAAGTAAATTACCCATCGTCAACTGCACGGCTTCACTAGAAAAGTTTTCGCTTGCAATTAATTTCAAATTAGATCTTTGATCTGCTAACTCATTTACAATATAAGCAGCAACAGATGGTGAAACTTCATTTACAGTTTCTAAGGATGCTACATAAGCAACCATCTTAGCATCTAAATCTTTATTCAAGTTGTCCTTTAGATATGTATCTAATATTTTGGCCATTTTGACCCTCCAATTAAATTTATACTCTTATTTTCTTTTCTATATAAAAAAGAGTCAACATGTAGAAATAAAGAAAATATAAGAATACCTAAAAAAAGCTTATATTTTTTTTATAAAACTGTAGTTGATTTGTTATCATTAGCATATTACTATAACTAGAATGTAAAAAATACATGATAGCATTTATTATGTATTTTTACCTATATTGCTTAAACTTATGTAAAAAATAATTATTTGTGATAGGTTTTAATGATTTATTTTAAACTAATTTAATTGAGGAGTTTGAATTATGGAAAAAGAGAGAGAATCTCTTGGTAGTAGATTAGGATTTATCCTGCTCTCCGCGGGTTGTGCAATTGGTCTTGGCAATGTTTGGCGATTCCCTGCAATCACTGGAAAATATGGCGGGGGAGCTTTTGTATTAATATATTTACTATTTTTAGTTATATTAGGTGCTCCTATCATGGTAATGGAATTTTCAATAGGTAGAGCTAGTAAAAAAAATATTGGTGGTGCTCTTAAAGTTCTAGAACCCAAAGGAACAAAATGGCATTATTATGGTCATATTGCTATCGCCGGTAACTATTTACTAATGATGTTCTACACAACTATAACTGGTTGGTTACTTTCCTATATGTTCCACAGTGCAAAAGGTGATTTCAGCAAGTTGAATACTGATCAAGTTGGAGCCTTCTTTGGCAACATGCTCTCTAATCCAGTGTCTCAAATCTTCTGGATGATAGTCGCTGTTGTTATATCTTTAGCTATTGTTGGTCGTGGTCTTGAAAATAGTGTTGAAAAAATTACCAAAATCATGATGAGTGCATTGATTGCACTAATGATAGTATTGGCTATAAATTCAATAATGTTAGAGGGTGGTGGTGCAGGACTTAAATTCTATTTGACTCCAAACTTTTCCAATTTTGCTAAATATGGTATTTCAGAAACAGTATTTGCTGCTATGGGTCAAGCTTTCTTTACGCTAAGTTTAGGTATTGGTTCTATGACAGTATTTGGATCATATATAGATAAAAAACATACATTAACTGGTGAAAGTATGAGAGTTATTGGACTCGATACTTTTGTTGCTATTGTTAGTGGTTTAATTATTTTCCCAGCATGTTTTGCTTTTAATATTGATCCCGGCGAAGGTCCAGGATTATTATTTGTAACTCTACCAAATATTTTCAACCAAATGGTTGGAGGTAGAATTTGGGGAACCTTATTCTTTGTATTTATGAGTTTTGCTGCTTTATCGACACTGATTGCAGTATTTGAAAATATTATTTCTTATTGGATTGATGTTTGGAAAATTAAAAGAAAGAAAGCTGCATTTATAAACATATTTGTAATTATTATTTTATCCATTCCATGTATCCTGGGCTTGAATCTTTGGGATGGTTTTGAACCATTAGGAGCAGGAACAAGTATCTTAGATCTTGAAGACTTTTTTGTAAGTACAACATTATTACCTATAGGATCTATGATTTTCTTATTGTTCTGTTGCGTAGAGCGATATGGTTGGGGTTTTAAAAACTTTACAAAAGAAGCAGATTTAGGTAAAGGTATTAAGTTCCCTAAATGGGCTAGAGTGTATGTCAGTTACATTTTACCTTTGATTGTTTTATACATTTTTATTCAAGGATATATATCCACTTTTAGTAAATTATAATTTACACAACAAAAAACTGCTATAGAATTACTGTAGCAGTTTTTTATTACAATATTTATTTTATTAATATAGTACTTTATTATCAATCTAAGGAATAAAGTATTTTCATATTAGATTTTTACTAATCTTCATATAATGGGGTTGAAAGATATCTTTCCCCCGTATCTGCTAGCAATACTACAATGTTCTTGTTAGTATTTTCTTTTTTACTAGCTATCTCAATAGCAGCTTTAAGTGCTGCTCCTGAAGAAATTCCTACCAAAACACCTTCGGTTTTAGCTAATGCACTCGAAGTAGCAAAAGCGTCATTATCATCTACAACTATAACTTGATCTATAATTGAAATGTCTAAGTTTCCTGGGATAAAGCCTGCGCCTATACCTTGAATCTTATGAGGACCTTTTGCTCCTTTACTTATTACAGGAGAACCTGAGGGTTCTACTGCAACAATCTTAATGTCACTATTTTTTTCCTTTAGGAACATTGCTGTACCACTTAAAGTACCACCGGTACCAACCCCGGCAACAAAGAAATCTAAACTTCCATCTGTATCTTCCCATATCTCTTTAGCTGTGTATAAATAATGAGCTAAAGGGTTACTAGGATTATCAAATTGACTAGGAATAAAACTATTATCAATCTCTTTAGCCAACTCATTGGCTTTATCAATTGCTCCGTTCATACCTAACTTACCATCGGTCAAAACTATTTCAGAACCATAGGCTTTAATCAATTTTTGTCTCTCAATACTCATGGTAGAGGGCATTACCATAATAGATCTGTAACCATTTATAGCAGCCATCATTGATAAACTAATACCTATATTTCCACTTGTTGGTTCTATTATAACTGAGTTTGCTTTTAATAAGCCCTTAGCTTGAGCTGCTTCAATCATTTCTCTAGCGGCTCTATCTTTAACAGAACCTGAGGGATTATAATATTCTAATTTGGCTATAATATTACCATACAAATTATATTTATTTTTAAGCCTAGATAGTTCTAATAATGGGGTATTGCCAACTAATCTATCTATACCTTTTACTATTTTCATCCTAACTCCAAATTGATTTGTATCAATTGTATAACCTATTTATACCATTTAATCCCTACTTTGTCAATAGGAATTAGCCGAGGCTAATATTATACATAATTTACTATTTTAAATTATATTATTTTTATATTCTCTATTAGCTACATCATATAAACTGACACTATTTAAATAATTATTTATTACATCTTCAAGATTTGAGTAAATAGGAAGAGTATAGCAATCTCTGCTTCTACTACATCGGCTCTCGTTTTCACAACTTCCACAGTCAACCAAAGATAAACTGCCTTCAGTTGTTTGAAGAATTTCACCAACAGAATATTCTTTGGGACTTCTTCTTAACTTATAACCGCCTTTGGCACCTCGAAGGCTTTGAACAAAGCCAGCTCTATTTAAAATTCCAATAATTGCTTCTAAATATTTTAATGAAATCTCTTGTCTTTGAGATATTACTTTTAAAGAAATAAATTTCTCGTCTTCGCTCTGAGCTAAATCTACCATAACTCTTAGAGCATATCTTCCTTTTGTTGAAATTTTCATCATTACTTTCTCCAGATTTTATCTATATACCTATAATACCATAGGATTAGTGGGAATTAACATACCTAATATTTTATTTCAATATAATGATAAGATATCAATCAAATATAGGAATATAAGCAGCATACCCCTTTAATAAAAGTGACAATAGCATTAATAATTAATTGTTACATAAAATATAATATATAGGGTAATCTTGAATTTATTTGAGAAAACCGTTATATTTACTTTATTGAGTCAAACAAAAACTTGTAACAACAAGTAATACGATATATAAATTTATGAAAAAACTGAAAAGTTTCTTTAGATAAAAAAAATGGAGGGCTATGTGGCCAAAGAAGAAGCAATTGAAGTAGAAGGACTTGTAAAAGAAGCTCTACCAAACACAATGTTCCGTGTAGAATTACAGAACAAACACGTTATCTTAGCACATCTATCAGGAAAGATGCGAAAACATTACATTAGAATTGTTCCTGGTGATACAGTGAGATGTGCTCTATCTCCTTATGATTTGACAAAAGGTCGAATTATATACAGAGAAAGATAGCAAAAAGGCACTTTATCCAAAATGGAAAGTGCCCTTTTTATAAACATTGCTGCAAGAAGAATTTCCTTCTTGCTTTTTTTATCTAAAAATAAATCTTTTTTTCAGAAGTAGATTTAAAAATAACCCAAATAACACCAGTTCCACCATTAATTGCTTTAGGATGAGAAGCTTCTCTAACAATATTAGAAAAACGTATTTCTTCTAATGCTACATCTCTAAGAATAGCTTTACCATTCTCACTATGGTTTCCTTTGCCGGTGATGATACTAACTTTTTTCAAACCCTTATTTCTAGAGACAGTTAAAAATTCACTAACTCTCAAAGCAGCAATATCACTTATTAAGCCATGCAAATCTAACTCACCTTCAGGCTTCATCGATCTTAAATAAGAAATGGAAATACCTTTACTTTCTTTTTTATCTCTCAATTTATTAGCTTCAAGGATTGCCGCTTCATCATGCTTTGATTCCCAGGTACTATAAATATCACTAAAATCCCATTTTATATCATTATTTGCACTAGCTTTTTTTTGATAAGAATTATTAGAATCTTTATCAGGTTTGGGCTTAGGTTTCGCACTTTCTTGTTTGTATTTATCAACACGATTTGGAGTACTTTTTTTATTAGTACCACTATCACTTTTTAAAGTATCAACATTAGAGGGAGTATCAGATTTTTTATTAGAACCCCAAGCAATATTTTTATTGACTTTTGTAGTTTCAACTTTAGTTTCACTGATACTCTGTTGGACTTTTTTATCATCAACTTTTTCTTCAATATTATTGGTTTCAGATTTATGCTCAACAAAATTATGCTGATTATTTTTATCAACAACATTATCATTCTTAGAAAGATTTATTCCCTCTTTTTTTGTATCAATTACAGTATTTTCAACTTTTTTAGAGTTAAAAGTATTATTAATACTCGTTTTCGTTTCTAAATTTTTCTTTATATTGCTTTCTAAAGTATTGTTATTATTTGCACTAGAAATCTTTTTTACATGACTTTTTATACCAGCCGGATTATTTTCAAATTGGTTTAGTAAT
>CAZJGS010000084.1:0-11735 GCA_964545735.1 uncultured Spirochaetaceae bacterium | reverse complement strand
GGAACATCTACTAAAATGGCAAGAACCACAGCGTTTATGCCAACTAGTAGTCATAGATTAGCAATGGGAAGTGCAGGACTTGGACTAGCGGGATATTATGATAGTTATTTATATAACCCTGCAAATATAACAAAAGATGGATTTAAGATTGTAATGCCTTCATTAACATTAACTGTTAATAATATATACAATTTAATGGATCAACCTGAGGGTGAAGACGTAATATCAATAATTGAAAATTTAGAAAATGATGATAATGCTCCTATTGACCTTGCAACATTGATACTAGAAGCTATTCCATCTGGCAATGGTGAGATAATGACTTGGGATACCAACTTTGGATTTAAAACCAGAGGTTTTGGTCTTGATTTTGCTGTGCAACAAAAGCTTAGAAGTTACAATAGTGGTGGAGACTTTACAACAGCTTCTGCAATTAGTGAAACAACAATTGCTGCAACAGCTGCTTTAGGTTTTAACATTCCATTGGGGGAATATTTCTCAATCGATTTAGGTGCAAAGGGTGCTTTTAATTACAAACTATATTCAATTGCCATGGATGCTAACCAAGCTTTAAATCTTGTCAGTACAATGGGTGATGATGGTGATATCACTGATACATTAATGGAAACACTTCCATTTGCTAGTGGATTTGCAATTCCAGTTACTGTTGGTGTTAATTTAAATCTACCACTAGGTTTAAGTGTTAGTGCAGTAGGAAGAAACTTTAATGGTAACTATAATATGGTTGGATATACCAGTCTAAAGAGTTTAATCAATAATGATGAAACTATTGTTGCTTTTGCTGGTGAAGATACTTTTGAAGATACTGTTGGCTTTACTGATACAGACCCTCTCGATAGTGATAGTTTTGTTGCAGAAATTCCATGGGGATTTGATTTGGGAATAGCTTTTAGCCCAAGCACACCTTTAGATGGTTTATTAAAACCTTCAATTGCTTTGGATTTTATTGACTGTTATAGCTTGCTTGAAGATGCAATCAACGGAACAATAACTCCAACTCAATTAAAGAGTGATGCTTTAGCTGCCTTAAATATTGGAGCTCAAGTAAGATTATTAAGTATTCTTGATGTTAGAGCTGGACTTAGCCAAGGTTATAAGAGTGTTGGTGTAGGACTAGACTTATTAGTACTTCATCTAGATGCTGCTTATTATTGGAAAGAATTTGGTACCGTTTTAGGACAAAATCCATCTGATGCATTAAGCGTAAAATTCTCATTGTTAAGTAGATAATATAGTTTAATATATTTGCTCCTTAGTATTACTAGGGAGCATTTTCTATGTAAATAAATTTAATTAATAATAGTTCTTTTCTATTGAGTAATAAAATGATAATTATAACATTATATAAAAAAAGTATGTGCATAATCCAAAACCATTTGATATATCATTTCCAATTATTTTATTAATTATTTCAACATTTATATCCTTTATAATGACAAATTGTATGACTTGCCTTGAAGGCAAAAAAGATCTTTACTCTTAATAAATCAATGGCAGTTACTTTATTGAGTGATGTTTTTAGCAATAACAATTTACCAAGGGTCTTGCTTTATTAAATAGTTATTACATTGTTCTTAACTTTTGTATTTATTATTATATATTACTTGTGGTTTATTCAAAATAAATATTCTAGATAATTGGATTACAGCTTTAGCTTCTTATGTATTAACTATAATATTCTTATCTAAAATTTAAAAAGAAAAATAAAATACAATAATTTTAGATAATAATAAAGTCTTACTTAAAAAGTATGCTTTTTTTTGTTGTGTATTCTCATATAGTATTATAAAATTTAAAAAAATATCATTTAGGATTATTGTATGAAAGAATTTGTAAAAATAACACCAAAGGTAATGGAATATGCTTGGGGTAATAAAGATTTTATTCCAAATTTAATTGGAATAGAGCGTGATGGTCAGCCAAAGGCTGAACTTTGGATGGGTACTCATCCAGGAGCCCCTTCATTAATAAGTGAAACAAAACAAACATTAGAATCTTTTTTAATGGAAAATATAAATTTTTTTAGTAGTGAACACATTAAAACTTATAATAAACAAATCCCCTTCCTTTTTAAAGTTTTAGCCATAGAAAAATCACTTTCAATTCAATGTCATCCAGATTATAAGGCCGCTAATATTGGATATGAGGGAGAATCTGAATTTAGAAAAACTAATGATAGATCTCTTTGGAACTACAAAGATTCAAATAGAAAAGCAGAGGTAGTCTATGCCTTAACGCCTATAACAGCTATGTGTGGTTTTTTAAGTGATGAAGAAATTATAGAAAATTTAAAAAAATATATTCCAAAAGGATTTAACAAATATATTTTAAATTTACTTTCTACTTGTGATAACAAAGCAAAGGTAATTTTTGAATATATTTACCGAGCAGATCTTCCTATTTTAGAAGAGTTGATAAAAGAATTATTAATAAATGTTGAATCTTGTGAAGCAAAAAATGGTGAATTTTTTACAAAAGAAGGAATTATTAACAGAGTAAAGAGTGAATACCCAAAAGACTGTGGTTTATTTGCTCCCTTGTTATTAAATGTAGTTCATTTAAAACCAGGAGAAGCTTTGTATTTAGAACCACGTGTGTTACATTCTTATGTTTATGGAAATAGTATTGAATTGATGAGTGCCTCCGATAATGTATTAAGAGGTGGTTTAACCAATAAAAAGATAGATGTAGATGAGCTTCTAAAAGTTGTTGATATCAAAGAGCTTAAAATTAAAAAATGCAAAACTCGTCTAAATTATAATAAAAAAACTGTCATTGAAACTCCCACTGATGAGTTTATCTTAGGCCTATACAAAGAGGGTAAATTTGATATAAGAACTATAAATCTTCAAATGTTATTATTTACTGATAATAGTATAATGGAAATCTGTGGTAAAAGTATTAGTGTAAATAAAGGGGAAGTATATGTAATAGCAGCCAATACCCATTATAAATTAAAAAATAAAGGTGATGTGTTTATAGCAACTTGCTAAATATAATATTAGCTGAGCTTTAAATTACTAGTTCAGTAGAATGAATTTTCTCTATAAAAACAAAACAAACAAGCTTCAAATGAAGCTTGTTTGTTGTATAAATACTTATCTAGTTGCTCCAAATATTAATAAGAAAATACCAACAGCGCCCATTAAGGCAGAAAATATAAGGGCTATTTTTGCAGCCCTATCATCTGTCATTTTCTTGCCGAGTTTCAATTTTACTTGCTTTAGTATCCAAGGTGTATGCTTTAGGCCACCAAAGTAACCGACCAAGGCCATATAAGCCAAACAAAATAGACCTCCTAATAAATAACCAATTGCCATAATAAATACTCCTTTATTGTGATGAATTAAGATTGACTAAGACCTTTTCTGATCTTAGGTATTGATAAAAAATAAATAACCATAGATATAACAAATACAATTGCACTATATAGGAGAATTTCACTCCACACAGCAGTTTTTGAAAGAATCATATCATTGCTTTTGTACGACCAATAAAAAGGGCTCCAATACATTGTCCATTGCCATTTGTCAGATAATAATTCATAACCGGCAATTGAGCCAGCAATAGGCAGCATCAGTAGCTTGACCCCTGCTGCAGCTTCAATAACATCGCTTGAATTTATACCTTGCAAGAATCCAACAACAATGCTTAAAATCATCGCAGTAAAACCAACGAGAATAATCATGAACCAATTGATATCATAATAACCTAGAATCAGTAATGATATTATGATACTAGCTAGGGCCACAAGGCCACCTAATAGACCCTTACCTATGATAAAAGCATTTTGTGAAACCGGAGATACGTTGATTGCACTTATAGTATTATCTGTTTTTTCTTCAACAATACCGAGCGATATAATCATACCGGCTAGCATAATCACCAATAAAATGAGCATGTTTACCAACTTGGTTTTAAGTGGTGGCACACTCTTTTCAAAGGATAAAGTTTGAGCCGTTGTATTATCGCGAGTTGCGCCAAGTTCGTAAAAAGCATTTATAGTTTCTGCCATAGTAACTACTGATGGATCTTCATTGCCTTCAGTTATAACTTCATAGCTACTTCCATCTGAAATTATACCAGGTACATCATCACGCTTTAATACTCGTCTCTCTAGTTCATCTATATTATCAAAGAGTTCTACCTGAACATAATTTTGCATATATGAAATATACTCCGGTGAATCATTTTCTAACATTGCAAATTTAATAGAACTATCTGTGATACCTGGTGCAAATAATAATATCCCGACTGCCATTAAAATTGGAATGACAATAATATATAGGAGCATTGCATCTCGTATTGCAATTTTCAAATCTTTTCTAAAAATTCTAATAACTTTCTTTAACATTTTTTATTTCCTCCTTATACTGTTAGAGATTTCTTAAATCTCAAATTAGCTAGGGCAAGTAGAATGCCACCACCAACTAAAAATACTACTGTATAGATTAATACATAGATTATATCTGCTTGACCTTTCATAATACCTTTAAACCCTTCTAAAAGTGGGTAAGTTGGTAAGAATCGGATCCAAATTGGATCAAAACTACTAATGTAGTAAGAGAAAGCAGGTAACATTAATCCTATCATTATTATATATAATACGCCAAAGGCTTTGCTTATGGTATCGAAAAAACTAGCTATCAATAAGCCAAAGGCTGAAAATAAAAATGATGATGCAATAAGAAATACGTAAAATAATAAGTAGTTAGGCTTGAGCTTCATAATTGGTATAACAACAATGCTTGAGGAGATTATAACAGTACTTAGGATAACAAATATTTTACTCAAGAGATAATTCCATAACGAGGATGGAGTTACAACAAAGGCTTTAATAACACCTTGGTCTTTATCCAAAAATACATAAGACATGATAATGAAAAAACCCATTAGTGCTCCTGAAAATGCAATAAATACAGGAACTACCGCTTGCCGGTTGTTAAGCCTGCCTGAGCCACCTATTTCTCTAGTTATTTGTCTATCCTTGGTAGTATCGATATCTTCAGCTGTAAAAGTGTGTAATAAGTATAATACATCAGAATATCTTTGTGTTTCATAACCTTGGAGGAAGTATTTATAAGAAAAATTGCCATCCTTATCCATTGTGGTGGTGGCACCTATTGTACCTCTGTTATTAGATAAGCGAATCATATCTTCTTCATTTTCTAATACATAGGCTTTTCCTATGACTTCTCCTGTATCTGAATTTAACTTTTGATAAGTCTTAGCTATAACAGTTTTTACCTCGTTATATTCAAAACTCTTTTCAACTCCGGTATCTCTATTCAATACGGTAAAAGCACCAGCTTTAATCTTGAATTCTGTATCTCCTACAAAACGCATAACACCTTTTTCAGTGTCTCTTTCATACAGAGCGGATAGAACTTCATTTGGAATATCATTATAAAGGAATTCCTCTGATTTTCCATCAGGGTTTTCCTTTACGGCAACCAACAAGATTAATAAAGCAAGTAATGCAATAACAATCTCAATGTAAAAGTAAAATCCACGAGAGGCTATCTTCATTTCTTTTACATAGGTACTTAGTATTTTCATCTAAATTAGCCCCCTTCCAGTTACTTGGATAAAGATTTCTTCTAATGTGGCTTCTTTGGAGTGCAAGGTCTGAATTTTATGTGCTTTAATAATATCAGCTATTTTTTTTCTATCACTTTCTTCAACGGTCTTTAAAGTTTCCTTGCAGATTTTCCCTTCTTTTACATACTCAATTTCCACCAATTTTTTCCCGTATTGTTGTTTTAAATTCTTTGGTGTATCGATTAGCTTAATCTCGCCATCAATGATAAAGGCAACTCTATCACAGAGTTCATCTGCTATATACATATTGTGAGTGGTTAGAAAGGAGGTGGTGCCATTTGCCTTTTCACCTCTAATAATATCTTTAATTATCGCTGCGATTGCTGGATCCAGGCCTGTGGTTGGCTCATCTAAAAACCACAATTCAGGTCTGTTAATCATAGACCTTGCAAAGGTTAAACGATGTTTCATTCCTTTAGAAAATTCACCAGCTCTGTCATTTTTTCGACTATCTAGACCAACTAATTTTAATAGTTCTAAAGGATCCCTAGTTGGAACATCAAAAAGATCTGCGTAATACTTAAGATTTTCTAAGGCAGTTAACTTGCTATAAACATTAGATTGTTCAAAGGATACACCAATTTTATTGAAGCGCTCATTTTGAACTTTTTTAATATCATATCCTGCAACCTTTACCTCTCCTTGTTGTTGTTTAAGAAGCCCTGTCAAAATGCCTTGGGTTGTTGATTTTCCAGCACCTGAAGGTCCAAGAAATCCAAAGGTTTCACCTTTTTCTACTTCAAAACTAATGTTTTTTACTGCTAGCTTATCATCGTTGCTGTAGGAATGGGATAAATTTTTTACTGAAATCATAATGTGTTCCTCCTATTTTTTTTCAATTAACACTATCTTTTATATAGAATGCTGCTTTATACATCTCTAAATATGTTGTCAATTCTTCCATTTCTTTATTAAGATCATCTCTTGATATTATCTCTTTCTTGTATTTTTGAAGCATCATATCTGAATAACCATCTAAAAATAATTGAATTATTTTAATTACTCTACTTACGTCTAAGTTATCTTTAAACAGAGTAAAATCTATATTGTGACTATAAACTTTATAATATAGATCCGGGATGTATTTATCAGTAATCTTTTTCACATCATCAATCGATTTTGAGTCATACATCATTTTGCCAAAATCGAACATATATGGATATTTTTCAAGGATTGTCAGTTTAAGATTGATAACTTTATGCATACGGTTAATTAAATCACCATCGCTCCAATCCACATTATCAATAATTGTTTTACCCATGCTTTTAATCGTAAATACGACTAAATAGTCAAATACAGCTTCCTTGGTTTCAAAATAGTGGAACAGTAGACCTTTTGAAATATTTGCTTCTCTCACAATTACATTGGTAGAGGCTTTATCAAATTTGTTTGTCCCAAATTCTTTCATTGCACTATTAATGAGCTTTATCCTCTTATCTTCTTTCATTCTAGATAGAACATCTTTCATGTAATCCTCTTTTTAAACTGTAAATTCACTAAATTGACCATATTGGTCTGTTTTATATTTTTAGTATACATTAGCCGACCACTATGGTCAACTTTTATTTTTATAAACTTAAATTATCAACTCAAGGTTCAATTGAATATATAAGTGCAACTGAGTTTCATAAGAAATAGACAAAGAAAAAATGGGTTAAAAAAGAATTATTCAAGTCAAAATTTTTTATTGATTTTAAAGAATTAAGGCTTGTAGATATATCTTACTTAGAGTCCGTAATTCTGTACGATAAAAATGATTGAAAAATTCAGAAAATAAAAATAAATATGATAATTGTTTATCTATATACAAATTATTGATAAATTTTTTTATATTAAACTAAATTATATGATGTAATAAAGTGAAAAACCCAATAATTTTTCTTGTTAAGAATAAATTACTATGATATATTTCATTTATGGAAAATTTAAAATTTGTCTCTTTATTAAATAGAGAATTAGTTATTGCAATGGGTTGTACAGAACCTGCCGCAAGTGCCTTAGCTGGTGCAAGAGCTGCTGAGCTACTTGAAGGTGATATTGATAGTATTATTGTCGATACCAGTCGTGATATGGTTAAAAATGCGATGAGTGTTGGCATACCAAATTGTGATTTTAAAGGTATTCAAGCTGCAGTAGCCTTGGGTGTTGCAGTCAGAAGTATTGAAAATGGTTTGGGTATATTATCTGATGTTTCAGATGAGCAAAGAGCTTTAGCTGCAAATTATCGAGTTAACCTTAATATGGTTGAAGATGTACCACCTTTATATATCAAAGTTGCATTAAAAAACGATAAACATAGTAGTGTTGCCATTGTAAGTGGTAATCATTCCTATTTTTCTTTTCTTCAAAAAGATGATCAAGTTTTAATAGATGAGCCCTTTGGTAAAGTCAATAATAAAGATATTGATCCTGATTTTATGGCTGATGTTTCTCTCGATGAGATAGTTGAATTTTCCGAGAACCTTCCAAAAGTAACTATAGAGCTATTATTGAGTGCAGCACATACAAACCTTGCAATAGCTCTTCATGCTTTGAATCAAGAATATGGTTTGGCAGTTGGCAAAAATACATATGAAACATTAGAAGATCCACCAACCTCTTTAGATGGAGCCTTTAATCTTGGTGCTACTCTTGCAGCTAGTGCATCTGATGCTAGAATGGCAGGTTGTCCTCTTCCTGTAGTTATAAACAGCGGTAGTGGAAATCAAGGCATAACAATTACTTTACCTGTTTTAACTTTAGCAACTTATTTGAAAAAAAGTGATGATGAATTAGCTAAAGCTTTGTGCATAGGAGAATTGATTGGTCTAAGTCTAACAGCTAAGAAAGAAAGATTATCAGCTATGTGTGGTGCTTTTACAGCAGCTATAGGAACCTCTTGTGCTCTGGTATATCTACTCGGTGGTGGAATTGAAAAGATGAATAAAGCAATTAATGTAATGATTGCTAATTTAACAGGTATAATCTGTGATGGTGCAAAAATGACCTGTGCTCTAAAAATTTATTCATGTGTACAAAGTGCTGATTTGGCAGCTAAACTCGCTATAAAAGGAACAGCTCCTGGAGACGAGAATGGAATAGTTGGTATGGACTGTGTGCAGAACTTTGATTACTTATCTAGAATTAGCCATGAAGGTATGGCTCAAACAGATAAAACCATATTAGCCATAATGATGGAAAAACAAAAAGAAAGAGAAGAAAGATGTTAATTTATAATCTATAATATTCTTATATTATTTCTTCTATATTGATATATTTAAAGGTAATTTATTGAATCTCATATTCTTTAAATTATCTTTTTTATTGTTGTATTCAATTCATGAAGATTTTTCATAAGATAATGTAGTTGTTGGATAATAATAAAATGGCCCGAATCAGAACATTTAGATTTGAGCCATTTTTATGATATTATAAATAAAAAACTAATAATTTATTTTTAAGAATTTCCTTATTTATCGATTGTAAATACAACTCCCATAAAGCGAGCTCTTCTGTATCTATAATTGTTAAGTAAAGATTGACCATCATAAAATGAAGCAGCAAGTTTCATCCTTTGTCCTTCTTTTCCAGGTATAAAGATATATCCAGCTTGTAGACTATAGTTTGGTGCATAAGCGGTTTCTTGCCAACGACTTATTTGTCCAGCTATAAAGAAAGATCCTAGCTTTTTATTATTTAGAGGTACTTCTAACTCAGCACCGTATTGATAGCAGTGATAGGCATGTCTAGAAGGCTCATAAGAAGATAGTAACCTTTTTTTAAAAATCCTATTGACAATAAGGGCTAAAGGCTATAGGTTAACAACTGTCTTTAAGAGGGCGTAGCGAAGATGGTTATCGCGTCGGCCTGTCACGCCGAAGATCGCGGGTTCGATCCCCGTCGCTCTCGATAAAGCTCTTTACAGCTAGTAAGGAGCTTTTTCTATTTTTAAAGCATTTGAATCTTTTAAGTTTTAACAATCTACGATAACATTATTTAAGAGGAAAAACAAACTTATGAAAAATGACTATGAATTAATAAAACATTATTTACAAGTTGATAGAGAAACTTTTAATAAAGAGGTAAGAGATAAAGCTTTTAATGTATTAAAAACTGAAGGTCAATCTAAAGTTTATACAGGCGGCTTATTAGCCTTAACCAATGTCTGTGTTAATAATTGTCACTATTGTGGATTAAATAGAGAAAATGGAGAAATTCATAGATTTACCCTTGATGATGAAGCAGTTTTATCTTCTATTAGAATAGTCAAAGAAATGGGATTAAAAAGAATTTTACTGATTGGTGGAGAAAATCCAAAAGTCACATTAAAACAATACATTAAATATATTGAAGAAGCTAAAAAAATGGATTTAGAGATAAATTTAGCAATGGGAATCTTTGGTAAAAAAGAATATAAGATATTAAAAGATGCAGGACTCGATTATTATACTATTAAATTTGAAGTATCAAATTCTAAAGTATTTAATGATTGCAACCCTGATGTTACTTTTGAAGAGAGAATAAAAGCTATAAGTGAAGTTAGAGAAGCTGGATTAAAACTTGGAACAGGTAGTATCGTTGGCTTAAAGAATCAATCATTTGAAGATGTTATAAGAGATATTCAATTAACCAAAGAGTTTGAAGCAGATTGGGCCCCAATAGTACACTATATCCCAGCTAACAATACAATAATGGCTAAGGATACTCCTTTTGGTAATGTTGATTTACTTCTTAGAAGTATAGCTATCTTAAGATTATTGTTGCCTGAAGCTCAGATAACTGCAGGTCAACCAACCCAAGATTCAAAGATAGGCTTTGCTGATAAGCAAGGTAATACGGATGCCATGCTTCATGGTGCTAATAAATTATTTGTAGAAGTTACTCCTTTTGCCCTAAGAAAAGACTTTGAAATTACTCAAGGTAGGAAACTATTACAACTTCAAAAAATAGATGAAATGGTAGAAAGCATAGGCTTAAAAAGAGTTTAAAAAGAAACAAGGATTTAAATATTATGAAAGTTATTGTAGGTATGAGTGGTGGAATAGATTCAGCTGTAGCAGCATATTTACTTAAAGAGCAAGGCTATGATGTAAAAGCTATTACTATGATACTAGGAAAAGGCAACAAAACTTTAGCAGATACTAAAAAGAATAATTATTGTTTTGCCCCAAATAAACAGGAAGAATTAAATAAAGTAAAAGAAATTTGTGAAAAATTAGATATGAAAAGTATTTTATTAGATCTTTCTACTAACTTTGAAAATACAGTATTAAAAAACTTTAAAGATGAATATTTAAGCGGAAGAACACCGAATCCCTGTGTTTGGTGTAATTCTAAAATAAAATTCAAAGCTATGCTTGAAGAAGCAGAAAAATTGAATATTGAGTTTGATAAATTTGCAACAGGCCATTATTCAAGAATAATTGAAAAAAATAATCGCTATTGTTTGTATAGAGCAAAAGATTTGAACAAAGATCAAAGCTATTTTCTATACAGATTAACACAAGAGCAATTATCTAGAGTATTATTCCCACTTGGTAATTTAACAAAACCAGAGGTTAGAGCTATTGATGTAAAGCTGGGCTTTCACAAACAAGAACAAACAGAGAGCCAAGATTTCTATGATGGAGATTATACTGAACTTTTAAATGTGGAAAGCAAAGAAGGTGATATTGTTAATCAAGATGGAAAAATACTTGGAAAACATAAAGGGTTGTTTCATTATACAATAGGACAAAGAAAAGGACTTGGTATTGCAGCAGATAGACCTTTGTATGTGCTTAAATTAGATACTCTAAAAAATGAAGTAGTAGTAGGGTATCAAGAGTGTACTTACAATAAAATTGTAGAAGCAAAAGATATCGTTTGGGGCTCTAGAATAAGTGTAGATAGTGAAATGCTTGAAGCTAAAATTAGAAGCACAGGATATCCCTTAAAAGCTTTGGTTTCTACACGCACGGAAGAAAACGGAGAGCAAGTTTTAATTGCTGAATTTGAAGAGCCCATTCAAGCGGCTACTGTTGGTCAGTCTCTTGTAATATATGATAGGGATGAATTAGTTGCAGGTGGTATCATTTGTGCTGCTAAGTAAACAAATTATTATTAAATATAAGAAATTAATTGTAGGTGCAAAG
>CAZJGS010000083.1:0-11775 GCA_964545735.1 uncultured Spirochaetaceae bacterium | reverse complement strand
CAATATTACAAGTTAAGAAGGGGTCTAAAATAGCTGATATTAATAAAGTTAACCAATTACATTCTAGATATAAAAGAATATACTTAATATAAAATTATTACATTAAAGCTAACAAAAGGGGCTATTACAATAAATGCAATAGCCCCAAAAAGAATTGTTGTTAATCTTTTTTTATTCCCAACCTTCACCACTTAAATAGCGATAGAATGCGTTGTTTACGAACATTTTATTTAAAACAACAGGAGCTTGAGTATAAGTTCTCATTGTTGAAGATAATTCTTCTTTATTTTCTTTTAAAGTGAAAGGATGAATTGAATAACCATTTTGAGTTGCAACACTATCATAAATTACTTGATAAGCGGCTTCATCATATAATTCAGTAGTACTGTAAAGTGGTTGCCACCATGCGCCTGAAATTAATTTAACATCACTGTCATCTGCTTGGTTTACACTATTTTTCTTTGAGTATTGTTCAATAATTCTATTAAAGTCTAATAAATCAGCTTCATTATCAAATTCTAATAATGCATCATATTCTAAAGCGTTAGCTAAATATAAATCATCACTATATTGTTCAACAAAATATGAATATGAAGGTTCTGGAATTGGACCCCATTCTAGTAAATATTGATAAATTGATACTTTAGGTTCAATTTGAAGTTTAGCATCGATGCCTTCACTATTTAATAAAGCAACCAATTGTTTTAAATGTTTTTCATCACTGTGACCATATTTAATAGTTAAAGAAGAGATAAAGTTAGAGTTCATACCATCTTTCTTTAGATTATAACCAGTTGAAGCTTTTGATTTAACTAATTCTTTACCAACAACATCTAAATTGTTGTCTGAATAAATATAGTATGAATTATAAGCTGTTGCAATTTGATTTAAAATATCACTATCAGAAACATTTCCAATATAATTTCTTGCAACACCATGTACTTGAGCAATATTCATTAATAAAGTTGCAGCAACATCACCAGCAATAGCTGAATTACTTGTTAAAGCATTTAATAATTGTACATCAATTAAATGTGCATCTAAAGCACATGCTACATTTTTACTGTCAAAGCTACCTACATTTTTAACACCATAAAAATCTAATCTTGCTTGAGCTTTTTCATCACTATAGGTCATTGCTAATTCTGTGAAAGCTGAAGCTTTTACTAATGCTACAATTACATCTGCTTCACCATCTAAATCTATACCACTAATCATAGCAGCATTAGAAATAAAAGAAGCAGCACTTACAGAAGCATCATTTAATTCTAATTGATACATTTTTTCTAAATAAAGTTGATCATCTTTAATATCACTTTGGACAACAGTATTTGCAGTTGCACAAGAACTTAATCCTATAATAAGAGCACTTACTCCGATTAATATTTTAAATTTTTTCATAACTTTCTTAGGGGCCAATTAAAACCCCTTCTCCTACATATTTTTTTATCTCTTATGAGATCAATATTATTTATTTAACGTTTACCTTTATCATATATTTCCCCAAGAGCTTGTGGTGCTTTATTAGTTTTAGAAAAGAAAAGCAACAAAAGCAGTGTTAGTACATATGGGAAAGTTAGTACTAAATCACTATAACTACTTGGAAGAGATAATTGTTGAACAAAGAAATACCCAATACTTCTTGCAAAACCAAATATCAAACAAGCTAAGAATGTATTTGAAATTTTCCAGTTACCAAAAATATAAGCTGCTATTGCTAGAAAACCATAACCAACAAATATACTTGGAGAAAAGTTTGTAGATATAGAATAGGCAAAACATATACCACCGAGACCTGCCATTGCACCACTTATTAGGATTGCAATAAATCTAATATGAGTTACATTTTGTCCAGCGGCAGCAACTGCCTGAGGATTATCTCCGCAAGCTCTCAAACGCATTCCAAAGGGTGTTTTATACAATATATATGCCATAAATAAAGCTACAGCTATAATTATAAATTCAAACACATAAACATCAGTGAAAAATGCGCCAAGAATTGGTACTTTTGAAATAAATGGAACTGTTACTCTTGGAAAAATAAACAATACAAATTTGTTTGATGATTGTCCAAAAAATGAAACATTTAATTGATTTGTTAAAAATGCTGTTAGAGAAACAGCCAACATATTAATAACAACTCCACTTATTACTTGGTTTGCTTGAAACTTTAATACAATAAGAGCAAAAAGCATAGCAAAAAAAGCACCACCTGCCATTGCAGCAAAAAGAGATATATAAACTAGAGCACTTTGAGAATCTACAAAAGTCGAAGTTAATATAGCAACAGCTAAGCCACCAAAAAAGGCACCCATTCCAAGCAAGCCTTCTAAAGCCAAGTTGATAACACCACTACCTTCACAGAAAATCCCACCAATAGCAATTATAAATAGAGGCAAGGTGAATGCCATACTTTCAATTATTATATTATTCATTTCGACCTCCATTTTCGCCTAATTCTAGTTTAAATTTATTACCTAAGATTTTAAAATAACCACTACTTGCACTAAATAATAATAAAATACTTATTATCAATGCGGCAATTTCTCTCAATACTCCAAGTCTAGAAGAAAGATAGGCTGTCCCACTTTCAAAAATCATGATTAAACCTGATGCAAATAAACATCCAATAGGATTCATATTACCAAGAAGAGCTACAGCAATAGCATCAAAGCCTAACTGTGGTACAACTCGTGGTTGAATTGAAGCATAACTACCAAGATAATAGGTAACTCCTGCAAGTCCTGCTAATGCTCCTGAAATAATCATAGTTTTAACAAGTGTTTTACCAACCTTTATACCACAATATCTTGAAGCATTTTTATTAACACCAACTGCTTTTAATTCAAAGCCAAAACGAGTTTTATCTAATAAGAATTTTATTAAAAAAACTACAATCAAAGCTAATACAAAAACTGTCGTTATATTAATTCTAAGACCAAACATTTCAACATCAACAAGGGTTAATCTAGCATTTTGGTTTATTTCAACACTTTGTCTTGTAACTGGATCAGCTAATTGAGTATTAATAAAGAAACTTACAACATAGCTAATTATGTAGTTAAGCATTATAGCTACGACAACTTCATTCATGTTAAATCGATACTTTAGCCAGCCTATCAAAGCTCCCACAAGAGCCCCAACACCAACTCCTATAAGTAATACAAGTATTTTTGCAACAATTGAGGTAATATCACTATAACCAACTAAAACAGTTGCCATAAACCCAGATAATACCATTATTCCAGATACACAAATGTTAAATAAACCACATTTTAATGCAACTGCAACAGAAAGGGATGCAAATATCATAGGTACAGTGTAGTTTAACAAATTAAAAAAATCGGTAAGTTGACTTTTTCTACCTGGGTATCTTAATTTAGGTAAGATTCCAGATCCTTGCAGTAAACTTGTATAAGCAACAAAAGGATTTTTTCCTAATAATAACAACAAAATAGCCCCAGTTACTAAACTTAGGAACAAACAAAAAAATGAAATCCTAAGTAGTTGATGTTTACCAGGTCCACAAAAGCTTGCAAAGCTTCTTTTATAAATATTCTTTTTATTTAGCATGAGTGTGAACCCCCATCATATATTCTCCAACTTTTTCTTTACTCAATTCTTTGGCATCTCTGATTGTTTGAACTTCACCATTATAAATAACTAAAATTGTATCAGCTAAAGACATTACTTCATCAAGCTCTAAGGATATCAATAAAATTGCTTTACCGTCGTTTCTTAATTTTGCAATTCTTTTGTGAATTATTTCAATTGCACCAACATCAAGACCTCTTGTAGGTTGTACAAATATTACCAACTTAGAATCTGCATGTATCTCGCGTGCGATGATAGCTTTTTGCTGATTACCACCACTCATACTTCTTACTACAGTATTATAACCGTCTTCTCCACATCTTATATCAAAGTTTTTAATCAACTGATCACTTGTCTTATGAAATTCTTCAAAATTTAATACACCCTTATCAGAGCAATATGGTTCTTGATAATATTGTTTTAAGCATAAATTTTCAGCTAAAGTAAAATCCAATAATAACCCAACATTGTGACGATCTTCAGGTATATAAGCTATTCCTTCTTCGATTCGCTCTCTAATATCCAGCTTATTAATTTCTTTAGCACTTAAATAAATTTGACCCTCTGTGATATCTAATAAACCTGTAATTGCATCAGCTAATTCAACTTGACCATTACCAGAAACACCAGCAACAGCTAAAATTTCACCACTTCTAATTTTGAAGGAAATATTATTTAGAGTTTGAACTCTATCACTATTTTTAGCACTTATGTTTTCAACCCTCAAAACATCTTCGCCATAGGCGTTATCTTCTTTCTTTATTTGCAGAGAAATATCATGTCCAACCATTAATGATGACATTTGTTTAGTAGTTGTTGTTTCAACATCTAATACATCAATTAATTTACCTTTTCTTAATATTGCACACCTATCAGCTATTTTTTTAATTTCATCAAGTTTGTGAGTGATTATTATAATTGTTTTTCCACTATCTCTAAGGGATTTAATAATTTGTAATAATGACTCAATTTCTTGAGGTGTTAAAACTGCAGTAGGTTCATCAAATATTAATAACTGTGCATCTCTATATAGCATTTTTAAAATTTCAACTCGTTGTCTTGTTGAAACGGATACATCTTTAATTAAGTCGGTAGGATTAACCTCTAGATGATATTTCTTTGATAATAAAGCTACATCTTCTTCTGCTTTTTTAATATTAATTTTGGGAAAAAGACCAAACTTTTTTGTTATTGGTTCAATTCCTAAAATAATATTCTCAGCAATACTTTGATTATCAACAAGCTTAAAATGTTGGTGTACCATCCCAATATGCAGCCTGTTTGCATCAAGGGGAGATGTAATTTTAACCTCTTCACCTTTTATATGTATACTTCCTGCACTCGGTTCATACAAGCCAAAGAGTACACTCATTAATGTTGATTTTCCTGCTCCATTTTCTCCGAGTATTGCATATATTTCTCCATTCTTTACATCAATAGAAACATTATCATTTGCAACAATATTAGGGAAAACTTTGCTTATGTTCTTTAACTCAACAAAATTATTATTCATGTATCAACTCCAAAAGGCTCATTACTCATAATTTGAATAATGAGCCTATTTTTTAATTAGTTTACATTAAATTCATCTGGTGTGAATCCACCAAAGTTAGAAGCAGGAACAATTGTTCCATTTTTTACCAACTTATAAGCTGCATCTATTTTTTCAATTGTATCAGTTTGTAGTTGATTATGAGTTATTTCACTTACATAACCAGTTGAATCTGAATCAGCTTTTAAAACTACATTAGAGCCTTTGAAAGTACCATCTTTAATTCTTTGTAAAGCTTTATCAACATTGATACCCATTACTTTAAGAACACTTGTTAAGATAATATTTTCATCTCCAACAACACCATCATTCCATTGGTCAACATCACAACCAATTACTTTAACAGTACCCTTAGATTCTTTAGCTGCAGTAAATACACCATTACCTGATCCACCAGCTGCTACAAATAAGATATCACAACCTTTATTAATCAATTGATTAGCAACAACTTTACCAGTTGCTTCGTCAGCAAAAGATCCAATGTAGTTACCACCAACGTTAGTATTAGTAACATCAGTACCAGCTTGTGAAGCTAATTCAACTATTTCAGCAGTTGTACCATATTTAGCATTAGCATATTTTACGCCACATTCAAAACCATATTGATAGTTTACATTTGATGGATAAGCTACACCATTAATAACAGCAACTTTATTAGTTTCTGTTTCAAGAGCTGCTGAAATACCTGCAAAGAAACCAGATTCTTGTTCAGCAAATTGCATAGCATAAACATTGTCTAATACAATAGTTGAGAAAGGATCAGCTGGATCTGCTGGAAAAGTATCAACTAAGATAAATTTTGTATCAGGATTATCAATTGCTAATTGGCTAATACCAGAAAATTGGAAACCAGTACATACTAAAACATCATACTCAGCTACAATATCAGAAGCTACTTTTAAAGCTTTAGCTACATCACCACTAGGTTCTCTTAATGGTTTTACAGTTGATCCTGGATTTTTTTCAATAAATGCTAAAATACCATTATAATTTTCTTCGTTAAAAGATCCATCATCAACACCAGAAGGTGTAGTAACAATAGCGATTTTTAAACCACTTTCTTCATTAGCAGGTGCTTCAGTAGTACCTCCAGCAAAAACAAAAGATGATACACTCACCATACACATTGCGATTAACAACAATTTTTTCATAATCAAACTCCTTTATAATTTTTCAATTATAATCTAATTTTTACTATATTACCATTTATTAATGATACTCTTTAATAATTTCATAAATTGCGGTTTAACTTTTTTACCCGCATCTATTACTTCTTGCTGATTTAAAATTGTTTCACTTATGCCTGTTGCCATATTAGTTAAACAACTTATTCCCAATAATTCCATTTTAAAATAACTAGCTACAATTGCCTCAAACACAGTGGACATACCCGTAGCTGCGGCGCCAATCGTACTTGCCATTCTAATTTCAGCAGCTGTCTCAAAACTAGGTCCACTAAAGAATTGGTAAACACCTTTTCTAATTGGCAAATCAATTTCTTTAGCACTTTCTTGGGCTAATTTGATTTTACTTGGACTATAAGTTTTTGACATATCAAAAAATCTAGGACCTAAAGAATCATAATTAGTTCCTCTAAGTGGGTTATCAGCAACTAATTTAATGTGGTCCTCTATTATCATTAAGTCTCCCACATTCCAATCTTTTCTTAAACAACCACTTGCATTAGTTAATATTAAATTTTTGATATTCAATCTATTAAAAACAAAGATAGGATAACAAGTTGTTTTAGAATCATAACCTTCATAATAATGAAAGCGACCTTGCATACAAATAACGTTTTTATTACCAAGTTTACCAGCAACTAACCTGCCATAATGGCCTGGGGCTGTAGAGGAAGGAAAATAGGGGATATCACAATAATCAATTGTTATTGGATTCTCTATGTCATCAGCTAATTCTCCAAGACCACTACCTAATACTAATGCTATATCAATATTAAAGCTAACTTTTTCTTTAATAAAATTTGCACTTGCTTCTATTTGTTTAATAAATTTTTTTTCTACCATTTTTCCTTAGCCCATGTTCCTGATATCAGTACATTGATTTTCATCTAATACTTTAGGACTATAACCAAAAGACTCTAATTGTTTAGCAATAATAGTCATCTGAGCTGCTCTTTCAAGTAAATCCATTTTATCAAAGCCACCTAACAAATCTTTAGCTAATACAATAGCTCCATGATTTTGCATAAGCATTACATTGTAATCTTTACAATATTTTGCTACTTCGTTAGCTAAAGGTTTGGTTCCCATTAAACAATAAGGAACATTTACCACATCACCCATAAAGTAATAAGCTTCAGCAGTTAAATTTGTTCGAATCAGATTTTCACCTGCAATTGAACTAAAAGTAGATGCATAAATTGGATGTGAGTGAACTACTGCATTAATATCAGGACGATTAAGTAATACCAATCTATGAATTTCACTCTCGATACTAAGTTTTAAATGAGGGGTATGATTAGTACCATCAAAACCAACTATTGCAATTGTATCTGCTTTTAGACAACTTTTGTCTAAAGCTGAAGGAGTAATACAAAATAATTCTTCATTTAATCTAAGACTTATATTCCCACCTGATACTGTTGTTAAACCTCTTGCAAATAAGCGATTCATTGTTTGAGCAACCATTTCTCTTTCTTCTAGAAAATTTTCCATTTTTTTATTCCTACCTATAATATTGATCTAAACTATTTGGACTTAATTTGCCCTTATCTGTAATAACACCAGCGCATAATTCTGGAGGTGTAATATCAAAGGCAGGATAATATCCCTTAACGCCTTCAAAAGTAAATTTTTGTGATAACGCATGTAATACTAATTCTGGATCTCTTTCTTCTATTACAATAGATGCCTTATCAGGATGAGCTAAATTTGGTTTTCCACATACATAGTAAGGGATACCAAAATATTTACTTGCTAATGCAATTTGGAATGTACCAACTTTATTAACTATATGACCGTCCATACAAATAACATCAGCAGCAGATGTAAATACATCAACTTTTTTCTTTTCTAAAACATAACCTGGCATATTGTCTGTAATAACAGTTACATCAAAGCCCATATCTTTTATGCAACTAGCAGTAAGTCTTCCGCCTTGCAAATATGGACGAGTTTCGGGACAAATAAATTTAATATCTTTATTTTGGTCTCTAACAGATTTTAACATCGTACCTACAACAGTTTCTGCCCAACATTGAGTCATAACAGTACCTTGTTGTGGAAAACAATCAACTAAATATTTACCTACAATTGTACATGAAGTGTAAATTTCATCATAATATTCTAGGGTTGTATTGAAGGCTGCCTCAATTGCAGATTTTCCGTCTAACTTAGCTTTAAGAGCTGCAATTTCACACTTTTCAACAATTTCTTTCATAAAGGCTGAAGTTGTTGGCCTAGCTGTATAAAGAGCAATGCCTGCATTGTGTATAAAATTTTTAAAATCAAACTCATTTAAGTTTTTAGCCTGGTAAGCGGCTAAAGCCATACCCATACCAGCTGCAAAATAAGGTCCCCAACTTTGAGTAACCATATCAGTTATTGCCTGAGCTACTTCAACATAAGTTGTACATTCTACGAATCTAACTTCAATAGGATAAATTCTTCGATCTAAAATTCTAACTTTTCCTTCACTATACCAAGCAATATTTTCATACTTTAAAATGAATGCCATTCCATCATCTAATTTTTCCATGATTCACCTTTTTTTATTTTGTTTTTCATTGTTTTTAACATTTAAACACGAAAAAAACCAAAAGTCAAGAAAATAATTATTATTTAATTTACTGTTTATTTCTTTACAGAATAAGATATTAGTGATATTTTATACTTAAATACTAAATTTTGTTTTAAGGATTATTAAATGCTAGCCAAAGATAGAAGAGACCAAATCAAAGATATATTAGACACACAACAAACTGTACTAGTAAAGAATCTTGCCACAAAACTCAATGTAACAATGGAAACAATACGTAGTGATTTGGACTACCTTTCAATGAAAAATTTTGGAATTATAAAAGTACATGGTGGTGCCTATAAAATTAATACTTTTGACAAATCAATACCTATTCAACTTAGAGAGCAAGTGATGGTTAAAGAAAAAGAATTATTAGCTAAAATTGCTCTCTCTTTTATCAATGATGGAGATATTTTGATGCTAGATTCTAGTTCCACAAATTTCTGCCTTGCTAAAGAATTAACTATTAAACAATTAAAAACAACAGTTATTACCAATTCACTATCGATAATTAATTTACTATCCAACAATCCTTTAATTAAACTTATATGTTTAGGTGGATCTCTCACCAGCAACTCTAATTCTTTTAGAGGTAATATTACTATTGAAAGCATTAGCAAATTGCATTGTGATAAGGCTTTTGTAAGCCCTACCGCACTTTCAATGGATTTTGGTATAAGCCATGATAATGAATTTGCTGCAGAAATAAACAGGAAAATGATTGAAAATAGTGATAGTGTTTTTCTAATAGTTGATCATACAAAATTTGGAAAATCTAGTCTTACTAAAATTGCTGATTTTGACAAAATTGATTATATTCTTTCAAATAAAAAACCAAATAAAGATTGGACTTCATTTATAAAAAATAAGGAAATTCATTTAAAATGCTCCTTATAAAGTTAAATTACAATTTACAACTAAGCAATGATAATAGGAGCCTCTCAAAATAGCTTACTTAAGCTTTTTCAAAACTCTTTTACGTTAGCAGATTTTTTTAAAAATATCATTTAAATTTTTATAGTATAAAACATTGTAAGGATTACCCTATATTACCTTTTAAAGGCTGCTACCTTTTTAAAATAGATTCTAATTTAGCAATTTGAATTTTCAATAGCAAAGGTATGTTTTTTGGTAATTCATTTGTAGAAAACCATTTTAATTGAGAGAATTCATTATAGTGCCTTGGGTAGAATTTTTCTTTTACTTCACAATCAAACAATTCCCAATTAAAAAAGAACAAATGACATTTGAAGAAAGCTGCTTTATCATTTAAATCAGCTTTTACATCAATCTCTTCATAGCTTTCTCTCATAGCAGTTGCTCTATAATTAAACTTCTTACTAATAAAACCATCTTCTCTTTCATACCCACCACCAGGTACTGACCACTTTCCTTTTAAAGGATTATACAATCTTTTTCCAAGCAATATAGAGATACTACTGTCATGTTCATTTTTACACCAAAATAAAACACCAGCTCCATGATAAGGCTTATATCTACACTTTTTATCCAAAATATCCCCTCTTTTAGATATTGTACTATAAAAATGCTTAATTCTAACTAAAAAAATATTCAAAATCTTTATGCGTATATTTTTTTGATAAATTCTAAAATATTTATACTTTTAGTAGCAATACAATAGAGGAGGTTTTCAACTATTTACACAAAAAGGAAGTGGGACAGTTGGCAAAACTAAAAACTAAAAGAGTTCTTCATAATATTGATTTTACTGCCTTTGCAACAGATTATAGATCAAATGAATTTCGCAATAGAAATAAAAAAAGACATAATTACTAAAAATAATTTAATAAGTATATCTTTCTATATTAATTTAATAAATTTTAGTAAAATATTAGAGCTTTAAATGCGCCATTTTCACAAAACCAAATTTGTCTGAGCAACACATTTGAACTTTTGTTGAAAGCTGGAAATTTTGTTTTTTAATGTCTCTATAATAACATAGCTCCTCGATAAGCTTAGTTTCTGGGGATATTTTTTTGACAAAGTCTTTTGAATTATTAACAAAAAATTCCAATTCAGCCTCTTTTTTACCAAATTGTCTCATATATTTTTTTGCTATTTTCAAACCAGTTGATGAAACAACATCAAAGACTAATTGAGCATCATCAAACCTTTTCAAATTTTGGATTAACTCTACAACTTGTTTTTCACTATAATAATAAAGAATTCCAGATCCAATAAACAGTACAGGCTCTTTGGATTCTTTTTTAACTTCATCTATCCACTTGTAATCAAACATTGAATAAGGGAGATAGTACTCACCTTCTTGCTTTGGAATATAAGTTTCTCTAAGCGATAGGACATTAGGAAAATCAAGTTGAAACCATTTGCATTTATTATTATAGTTACGAGAAAAAGCTGTTTCCAAACCACAACCAATATTTACTATTGATCCAAAAGGATTTTCAGATAAAAAATTTTGAACTATTCAATCAATATTCTTAGATCTAATAGCAGTTGATAAATTCTTAAATTCAGAATTAACTGAAATTGCTGAATATTCTCTCGCCAAATATCGTGTAAGTACCAATGAAATTTTATCATATAAAATCTCAGGGAAATGAATTGATGTGTAAGATCTTCCAAAAAGTGGAAGATATAGAGTGTCTGAAACTCTTGAAAATTCTGCCATGTTTTCCTCATAATTCTTAGTAAGTAACCTTTTTATATGCAAGTAATTATTGGAACATGTTCCAATAATTATATAAAAAATAATTACTCCAAATTTGTATACAAATAATACCATCTTTAATCTTAGGCGTCGAGAAAAAATATTTTACAATTGCAATAGTTTATATACAAAACATAACTTAAATGAATTTTATTACTCAGTATTAATTAAAAAT
>CAZJGS010000082.1:0-12036 GCA_964545735.1 uncultured Spirochaetaceae bacterium | reverse complement strand
CAACAAATAAATTAAGGAATAAATATTCAAACATGAGTGAAATAAAACTAATCTGTACTGATATTGATGGAACATTATTAAATTCTAAAAAAAGAATAAATGAAGCTGATAAAATAATGCTTCAAAGAGCTTACAATGAAAAGAAAATTCCAATAGCTCTAGTTTCTGGAAGATTTAAAGGTGGCTTAACTTTTATAGCAGAAGAATTAGCTATTCCTTGTATCTATTCTTGTTTTAATGGCGCTTATGTTGAATGGCAAGGCGATATCATTGAAAATACAAGAATCCAATTGGAAGATTTGAGAAAAGTGCTTCCTGTTATAAAGAATACCAATTCAACTCCTCAAATATTTGATATTTTTGATTATTTTTTCAATGAAGAAACCCATTGGAGTGAGCATCAAATTACAATGTGTGGTTACAAAGGTATTATAGGAAACTTGGAGAAACAAATAGATATTTGGGAAAAAGAAAACTTTAAACCCTACAAAATGCTTGCTAAAAATGGTAATCCCAAAGAATTGGCACAAACTAAAAAAGCCTTATTAGATTTAAATCTTAAATCACTCACAATTGTTCAATCTGCAGATTTTATTATTGAAATACTACCTTCCACTTCTAATAAAGGAAATACAATAAAGCTATTAGCTGATTATTTTAATATAAGTACTGATGAAATAATGGCTTTAGGTGATTATGATAATGACAAAGAGATGCTACAACAAGCAGGTGTTTCTATTGCAATGGGAAATGCTACTGATGAGATTAAGAGTATAGCAAAATATCAAACCGCTTCAAATGATGAAGATGGAATAGCTATAGCCATTAGTAGATTTGTCTTTAATAATTAAAACCCAAACTTCAATAAAGCCTTATAATAAGGATATAAAACCTTCTTTTTATTATTAAAAGAGACCTCTAAAAATTAATTGAATGAGCCATAGTAGTACTATGGCTCATTTTCTTTAAGTTAGATTTGCTTATGTGAAAATTAGTTAAATCCTTTAGTTTGCAACCACTACTTTCCAAGCGGAAAGTAATTTTTCTTCTAATAAAAGTTGAACATTAAAGGTACTAAATTTTGCTTTTTTATATTGTTTTCTAAACTCATCAATAACATTATCATTAACTGCAATTAAAGCTTTTTCATAAGCTTTCTTACAAGCAACTTCGATTTGTAATTTTTCTTCATATTTTTGATATAATGTATTGATATTTAATAATAAAGTATTAATATTTTTTATTGCTTCACTATTTTTTGCTTTTAAATAGCCATTCTTTAATTCACCAATTAAATCAGCAACAGAAACAATTTCTTTAATTTTATACGCATTAGATCCAGCAAAAACAAAGCCTTTATCAAGATTGCCTTTTCTAGCATTGTTTAGTGCAACAGAAATACAATAGTTAGCATCATTTGCTTTACAAGTTGATAAACACTTCCAGCTACAAGTGAACTGGTGTTTTACACCTTCTTCACTTTTTTCAATAAAATTATTTCTTATAGCTCTACCAACCATTCCAACAGGACTTTTAATTAAGCCAATATCTTCTTTAGTACAATTTACATAAGCTAATTTAAAATTTATATCAGCATCACATTCATTTGTTGCTACAAATCTTGTAGCCATTTGAACACCATCTGCACCGGCATTTAAAATATTAAAAACATCTTTACCAGAATATACTCCACCACCTGCAACAAGAGAGAGTTTTCTATTATATTGTTTTTCATAAACACCTAAAGTTTCTTTAATTTCTTTAACAAGATGATCTAATTGATATTCTTTTTGATCTAATTGCTCTTTTTCAAAACCCAAATGGCCACCAGCTAAAGGACCTTCAACAACAACTCCATCAGGAACATCATCGTAAATTTTAGACCACATTTTAAATATTAAATTACAAGCTCTAGCTGAACTAACAATTGGCACAATAGCCACATTGTTTTCTCTCAATCTTTTTACTGGTATATTTTTTATAGGTAACCCCGCACCCATAAAGACAACATCAACAGCTTCTTCAATAGCTACATCAAGCATTCTCTTAAAGTTGTTAATAGCTACCATGATATTAACACCAATAATACCTTTAGTTTTTTCTCTAGCTATTCTTATTTCTTTTCTAAAAACCCTAACACTAGCTTCATCTCCATCACTATGATATTCAGGATCTAATAAGCCAATGCCATTAGCAGCTATTACACCAACTCCACCTTCATTAGCTACTGCACTTGCTAATGAAGATAAGGATATACCGACACCCATTCCACCTTGAACAATAGGAAGTGTTGCTACATGATTACCTATTTTCAAAGAAGGGATTTTATTTTTACTACTAGTATTATCTATTTGTTTAATAATACTTTTTACAGGTAAACTCTTTTCTACAGTTTGAGTTATTTGTTTTAAAGAATTAACCATACTATCAATATTAAAAGTTTTCATTTAAGCTCCATTACTACCCCATTTTTTAAATTTATGGGTATTATTTTGTTTATCATACTATTTTTACATTTCTTTGAAAAGTGTCAGAATAAAATATTCGCCATATTTTCTACTTTTTATTTGATTTTACTTTTATAAGTGTTTATATTGTTAAAATTATCAACATTTACCCTTAAAGGTATATATGGATACTTTACCCTTAAGGGTGTATAATATTATTTTACCTTAAGAGGTAAGTTTTTGCATTTTACCCCTAAAGGTATATTTACAAATAGGTATAACTGTTCTATAATTTGAATTATGAAAAATAAAATAATTCGATCTTCTCTTCAAATGGGGCCGTTACTTAAAGAATTAAGAAAAGAAAAAAACCTTACACAAATAGAGTTGTATGAACAATCTAATATTCTTCCAAAGACCATTTCAGCATTAGAAAATGGAAATAGTAATTGTTCTATAGAAAGTTTATTAAATTTTATAAATTCCTGCGGATATCACATTGAACTTTCAAAAAATGAAGTAAGTAACAATACTGGAGGAGAATGGTGAAAAGATTATATGTAGCTATGAATAATACTCTTGTTGGAACATGGGATCATAAACCAAATGGAGAAGAATCTTTTCAATATTTAGATTCCTGGATTGAAAATCCCCTTTCTCGTGGTATTTCATTAAGCATGCCTGTAAGAAAAGAAAAATATTCAAAACAACTAGTAAAAAATTATTTCTCAAATTTAATACCTGAAAGAAAAGAAATTATTGAGTTAATTCTTAAAAAATATAAAATTAAACAAAATAATGCCTTTGAACTTTTAGCTGAAATTGGAAGAGATTGTATCGGAGCAATACAAATTTCTGATAATCCTGACTTTTTAACCACACCACAAGAAATCAAAGGAGAGGCCATAAGTGATGCAAAAATAGCTTCCATTTTAAGAAACTCAAAAATTAATAATTCTCAAACCTTTTTTAATGAGGATGATATTTTTAGAGTATCTCTACCTGGTACTCAAAATAAAACAACATTTTTATATCACCAGGGAACTTGGAAAATACCAATTGGAGCAACACCTACAACACATATTTTTAAATTACCAATAGGAGAAATTCAAAATCAAATAGACTTATCTCAATCTGTTGAAAATGAATGGTATTGTGGTAAATTATTTAAAAATATGGGACTCCCTATTGCTAAATCCAATATCTTGACTTTTGAAGATCAAAAATTTTTATCAGTAGAGCGCTTTGATAGAATCATCGATTCAAATAATAATAAAATAATAAGGCTCCCTCAAGAAGATTTTTGCCAGGTTTTAAATATCCCAGCCCAATTAAAATATCAAAATGATAATGGCCCCAGTGCAAAAGATATTATGAATATATTAAAGAATTCAAATAATGAAAAAGACCCAATCACTTTTTATAAAGCATTAATACTAAATTGGTTAATCGCCGCAACAGATGCACATGCAAAAAATTATAGTATATTTATAAATAGAGATAATTCTTATAGTTTAACACCCCTATATGATATTATGTCATTTGCTCCATATTTGGGAAGCAAAAAAAACCAAGTTCATAAATCGAAAATTAAACTAGCGATGTCAGTAAGAGGGAGTAAAAAAAATAAATATCATATTGATAAAATTAATGTTGATAATTGGTACACTACAGGCTCTTATTTAGGCCTAACACAAAAAGTTTATAAAAATATAATTAAAGAAGTTATCGAGCAATTTCCCATAGCTTTGGAAAAAACAAATAACAACCTACCTTCAGATTTCCCTATCTTTATAGCTGATTCAATTTCATCAGTTGCTAAGGATTATTTAGAAAGACTCAAATCCAACTATTAGTATTATATTTACTCTGAAATATTCAAAACTTCTAAAAAGTTATTTTTACTAAATCCATTAATATAAAAAAAGATATTTATATTACTTTTATATATAAGAAACATATTCTTTTGATTATGTTTCTGTTTTGACTAAATTAATTTCAAATAAATTATTAGACACTAAGGATATTACTATCCAGATGATGATTATTTTTTCCTAAAACTCCTTGATGTAAGTAGAAAAAACTATATCATAAATCCTTTAGCTAACAAAATTTCACAAGTTTTGTGAGTGAGCCAACTTTTTCATAATATAAAAAATAATTAATTTTAAAGAAAAAATACTTTACTCATAATCACAAAAATAATCCAAATTAAAATAATACATTTTTCTAATTTTTTCATATGAAATTTCTATATCGTATAAATGATCTATAAATAATATAAAATCTTTATCTGGAGGAAGAGAATTATTTATTTTCCTTAGGTCTTCTACAAATTTTTCAATTTTTGTAGAGGATTCTTTATAATCACTATCACTTATAAAATGTAATGTATAATCACCACCATCATCCTCAATATCTGTTTCAATATAAATCGATTCTAACTCCTTACCAATATCGTCAAATTTATCTTCGATTTGTTTTCTCAAGTTTATTTTTTTAAAAATTCTATCATTGACGTTATTCGGAAAAGCATGCCTTTTATATCTTGATGATAACCAATTTTGAAACAGGCTAAGTGTTAATTCACAAGAATCATACCCAACTCTTTTATCCACACTAATATCTGTCTTTTTTACAAAAATTTTTTCATGGGCTTTAAGCTGAAGGATTTTCTCTTCTCCGTTAAAATTAACTTCAAAATTAAGAGTTCTCGGACTCCTCCCATTAAAATCAAATTTATTCAATTTAGATATTTCATGACAGGGTAAAATTTCAATAAAAGGTTCTTTATCATCATTTGTTATATCACAGGAATGAGAAACTACAATACATATCTCACACTCTTCATATTTATTAGTACAATTTTCAATAAAATCCATTTGTAATAAATCCATAAATTACTCCTCAAAAAATATTGGAGTACTAAAGGCTTCATTATCTATTTTAATCTTTTTATCTTTCTTTTTTATTTTATTTCTTCTTTCTATCTCTGATAAACAAAGAGAATTAACAAAATCTTCAATATTAGGAAGATCCTTAATGAAATAATCAACCAGAGTATTGCCGCTCATATCTCGACGCTTAAATAATGTAGTGAAAGCGTGCAAGTTATTTTCATTTCTTACAATTTTTAAAATAATATCTAATTTTTTTATTTTATCAGATGTTAATTTACCTTTTGGTATATGCCCAGCCATATATGAATAAACTGTCGGCCTTGAAATATTTAAAATTGTTGAAATTGTTGAAACATTTAACCCTAAATATTGCTTTGAAGATATTAGTGTTTCTTCTTCTAAAAGTAGTTCTTCCTTAACTTCTTCAAGCACTTCAGTATGTAAAATTTGTAATTCATGAGTGGATTCACCATAATTAGTTATTGAACACAAATTGCCTTTTAAAATTTTACAAAATTCATCAAAAATTGGAATGTTAATTATAGATGAAGGATAAGAATTTATATTCTTAGATTCATCTCCTTTATAAAACCTATCACTATGTATAGAATTTGGATAACAAGGTTTAGAAAATCCTGAATATATATTATTTATATTACATAACCCAAAAGTTATTGCCATTCCTTTTCTCCTTCTTTTGTAATAGAATCAAAGAAAATCTTAGAAGCTATATCATTTAAATTTTGAGCAAATTTAGAAATTTCTTTCAACTCCATTAAAACATTATTATTAAAGACCATTGTCAAATCTAAATCAAAAAATGTGATAACATCAAATTCGTCTGATTTTTTTTCTTTCAATGCAAGAATATTCATCGGAATCATAATACCAATATCATTCTGATATACTCTTAATAATAAATTCGTTTTTTTCACAAGATCTTCATCTAACAAACATCGAATAGTTGAATTAATTAATTGAAAACCTTTTGCCTTAATACTCTCTGGTAGAGTAAGGCCATGATAATTTTGTTTAAAAAAAAATTTGAAATTATCAGGATTTTCAACACAATTTGCATAACGAAGACCAATCTTGTTTATAACTATTCCATTTGGAATATCAATAACACTAGAAAAATTATTTAAAATATTATTAAATTTATCTATAAAAATTCCAAAATTAGTATATTTTGTAACTTGAAGTGTTATTTGAAATTTATCTAGTAAAATAAGTTCTTGCTCATCAAGAGAGATAAACACCCACCTTTTATTTCCAATATTACTAGTTTCTTGAGTGTTACTATCAATAGTATAAATAGTATCTTTAATTTCTTTAAATATAGGGAATCCAGTTTTTCTAAATATCTCTTGCAAATCATTAATTGATTTTTCAATAATTAAAATGGGAGAAAAACTGATTTGAATAAGACAAGTATTAATTGGATTATTCTTTAATTCATTAACCATATGTTACTCCTCTACTTGAATATTTTACACTATACTTTACAGTTTTACAACAAAATAATATTTAAATCAGAATATTAATTTATTGAACTACTTGAAAAATAAATTTCAAAATTTAAATGTATAAAAATGATCTTTTTGCAAGACTAAATCGAACCCTTATGTTTGCAAGACTAAATGTTAGATATTTAATTTAGCAAAAGGCATTTACTTTTTCAATTAACAGTTGCAATTTGGTTGTAATTCACTTATTTATTACAATTGACACTCACCTGCCAATATGGTATTTTGACGTGTAAACTTAAGTTTCAGTAGAATTACGATAGTTACAAAAGTTGATTTTCTGGCCCCGTTAGCTCAGCTGGATAGAGCACTTCCCTCCTAAGGAAGGGGTCAGACGTTCGAATCGTCTACGGGGCACTTCTTTTAAAAGTATATTTATCTTTAATCTTTCAAAACAATATCATTTATAAGTAACCACAATTTTCATATATTCTTTGATACTAATTTTAAAGTATTGTTAGGACGTAAAACTACATCCTATTTTATTATGGTTCTAATTTATTTCAAAATTTATAATCTTTTCTTGTCTCTAATTGAGTGTCACCAAATATTATTTTATTGACGTGGTATACTCACTCATATAGTCTAAAAAGAAATAAAAAGTTATTAAGATAGAGCTATTTGTTTGCAACAACAAATATACAACTACTCTATTTTATGTATTTAAATTATCATTTTTTACTTTAAGGAAAACTAGCATGAAAAAATATTTTTTACTTATTTGCTCTCTAATTGTTTCACTTTTTTTTGGTATTAGCTGTACTACGAATACTGCTAGCAATCAATCAAAAGCATTTAATGAATTCATAGCAAATAACTCTCCTATTATCACAGCTCATAGAGGTTATGCCTCTATTGCACCGGAAAATACTATTGCCGCTTTTGAAGCAGCAGTTAATATTGGAGCAGATGCTTGTGAATTTGATGTACAAATATCAAAAGATGGCACATTAATAGTAATACATGATAAAACTGTTGATCGTACAACCAATGGAGAAGGTAAAGTTGCCAAATTAACCGATGAGTATTTAAGAAGCTTAGATGCCGGAAGTTGGAAAGATGAAAAATTTAAAGGTGAAAAAATTCCAACCTTAGAAGAAACTTTGATATATCTAAAATCTCATGATATGGTAGCAGTACTTGAAATAAAAGCTTCTAATATTGAAGATGCTGTCGTAGAACTTCTCTACAAAACAGAAATGGAAGAAAAAACTATCATAATCTCCTTTGATGAAAATACAGTTAAAGGTATATTAAAAAATCATCCTAAAATTCCAGCTCTCTTATTATTATCTAAAAGATATATGTTTGGAGATGCTGAAATAAAAGCCGCTAAAATTATGGATAAAGCTAAAAAAGTAGGAACAACTTATATTGGACCTTTTTCTTTCCAAGGAGAAAACCTAAGTGATGAAGCAAAATATAATCTATCCAATAGTATTGATCCAGGCGAATTAGTATTAGCTCTTGATTCAAAAACAATCAAAATTTTACATGAAAATGGCTATATAATAGATGCTTGGACAGTTGATTCTGTAGAAAATATTAGAGATTTGATAAAATCAAATGTTGATATTTTAACTACAAATTATCTTGAACAGGCTATAACTGCAAAAAGAGATATAATTAATAAATAAAAGCTATTTTAACTACATATCATTTGCTCTGCTTTAAATTAAGAGATCATATGATATCTTTTCTTAAATTTCTTCACTACTGCTATGTAAGGAATACTTAATACAAGATTCTGATGATCTATGAGGAAAAAGCAAACCCCAAATCAAACAATAAATTAAAAGCCTTCACTTTAAAATTCTTTGCCGGTTTTAATAGATCTATCATATTTTCAGGTTTATTTTCTATTTACCTTCCATTCAATTTAAAAATGATTACATTACTTCTTACAGATTTAAAACCGATTATGGTAGATAATAAAATATTATTGGAAATCTGTAATAGTAGAAAACCACTAATCGCAAATTACCTTATAATTGACGACTGCTGTATCATTAGCTACTTATCCCTATCTGGAGGTCTCAATGGAAACCATATTTTCCTACCTTACTTCATTCATCATAATGCTCATTATTATAGCTCTGATCTTTCTTGTTCGTTTCTTTTTCAGGAACACTCTGGAAAGTACAAAAAAGTGGCCGTATCAAAGGCAATTGCTAAATACAGGTATTGTACTCTTGGGTGTCTTCCTTGCTATTGGATTTCTTCCCCTCGAACATCAAGTAAAAAACCAGATTCTTAGCATCCTAGGAATATTACTCAGTGCCATCATAGCTCTTTCTTCTACTACATTGGTTGGAAATACCATGGCAGGTATCATGCTTAGGCTGTAAAAGTCACCAGAAGGGATGGAACCTTCATCAACCTTGCCGTATCGCTTGGATACTCTCTGGACCATGTAAAGGTGGAAGAGGCCCTGAAAGAAGCTGCTGTTTCTTGCAAACTTTCTTATCCTTTTGTATTCATTGAGGAATTCCTTGACCATGCAATCAAATACCGTTTATATGGAATGCTCGAGGAGTCAACAGAGAGACTAATAAGCAAGACCAGTGAACTGCACAAGGCTGTTCTATTAACTCTTAATGCAAAAGGTATGGAGATAGCGTCTCCTACTCTCATGGACAGAAGGGAGTTTAGCAAAGAAGCTCAATATATTTCTAAAACCTCCAAACAAAGCAAAACTGTAACAAAAAAGAAGCCGGACATTGAAGAAACAGTCTTTGACAAGGCTGATGAGACCCAATCATTAGAAGGATTACTTCAAGCTCATGAAAAACTTACAAAAAAACTTGGAACCTTGAAAAATGGGGAGAATAAGACTCAAAAAGATAAACTTGATGCTGAGATTAAAGTTCTTACCAAGGAAATAACCAAACGGGAAAAACAAAAAAAGGAAGAAGCTTAACTTTTGCTTAAGACTTTTGTAAAGCTTAATTCTATCCTTTTTTTCTCAGCTCTCTTATCCCAATACAAAATCCAGAGCAACGAGAAACTTGTAATATTTTGCATAACTTCTTGGGCTACAATTGGCTCCTTTTTCTACAGAATTTCACAACCTTCTTTATTTTTATCCATTTATCAGGTGTGACCTAGATAGATTGCTTATAGTGTTAGATTGTACTAATATTAATACAAGAGAATAATGAGTAAACATTTTGTCTCGACCTATATATTTGGGGATGGATTAATTTGAATTACTCATACCAAATTTTTACTACTAATTTTTGCTAACAAATTTTAAACAACTTATCTAATTTTTAAATATCTAAATATTAATGGATTGATAAAATGGAAAAACGTAAAACAAGAAGTGATTGCACAGTTGGGACATTAGAAAAAAAGAATGGTCTTCCACCTGGTACAATACGGAATAAAGATGGTAGAGATACAAGAAGTGATAAAACAGTTGGTATAATACGAGAGGAAAGTGAAAAGAAAGAATCATAAATTATGTTGTTTTAACATATGATTAATTCAAAAGTGTTTTTCTCTTTACTGCTAATAAATAAAAATATATAGCAAATTGCTAAGCATACTTTTAACTTGCCCCTTATTATATTGGATATATTAAAATCCAACATTGAGGGGTTTTTTAAACCTTCTTCGTAACTCATTTTTTCCCAAATTATAGGAATTTTTTCTATTCTTAGCTATATAACAATAAGTCTGTGACTTTGTCTCGCAACGCCACTAAAAAAAATGATATATTAAATTATATTTAATAAATTGGTCATAAATAAATTGGTATTAAATGCAATTATTGTATATGATATAATTATTATTAATGGAGACCAGTTAATATTAGGAGGAATCTTATGAAAAATAAAATTAAAATTTTTGTTGTAATCACTTTTTTAGCGATGGTAATTATTAACGTATTGGCAAATACACTCCCAATAAATGGAGTTGATACTGGCGTTGTTTCAGACACTTATCCAAACCTCTTTGCACCAGCTGGAATAACTTTTGCAATTTGGGGTCTCATCTATCTACTACTTGGTATGTTCACTTTTTACCAACTAGGAATAATTAATAAAAATGATGAAATTAGCAATGAATTACTAAACAAAGTTGGAATACTTTTTTCAATATCATCAATAGTTAATATTATTTGGATATTTAGCTGGCATTATCAAATTATCTATATATCTATAATTTTAATGCTTGCTCTTCTAGTTTTATTAATCAAAATTGTAAATATAATCAGAAAAGAAAAATTAAGTGCTAAAGAAAAACTATTTGTAAAAGTTCCTTTTAGTATTTATTTTGGTTGGATTTCAGTTGCAACTATAGCAAACGCTACCACATTACTTGTTAGCCTTAACTTCAATGGCTTTGGCCTTTCAGAAGCTTTATGGACAGTTCTTATAATTATTGTTGGAGCTATCATTGGTATCATTACTCTTCTTAAAAATAAAGATTATTTTTATGGATTAGTATTTGTTTGGGCTTATTTTGGAATAATTATTAAGCATCTAACTGAATTTAACAGTATGTATCCTTCAGTAATTGTTACAGCGATAATTTGTATTGTATTTGTCCTATTAGCAGATATTTATGCTCTAACAAAAAAAGAATACTAAACTTTTACAGCCCCTTAGGCTATTAAAATATAAACAGTCTATGGGGGTCTTTTTACCAAGGATATAAAAATGATTAAAAATCAATGGTATTCAATATTAAGCTCAAAAGAAGTTCCTAAAAAAGGTATCGTTGGAGTTAAAAGGTTAGGAGAAAAACTTGCTTTTTGGCGAACTGAAAATAACAAGATCGCCTGTATTTTTGACAAATGCTGTCACAGAGGAGCTTCCATAAGTGCTGGTAAAATTGTTAATGGCCATGCAGAATGTCCTTTTCACGGATTTCAATACAATGTAGATGGTAAAGTTCAACTAATTCCTGCAAATGGAAAGATAAAACCGGTTGCTGAAAGATATAAAGTAAATGCCTACGCTGCCAAAGAAAAATATGGTTTTATTTGGATTTATTGGGGAGAAAAAAAAGAAGACTTACCAGAAATACCCTTTTTTGAAGATTTAAAAGAAAACTTTTACTATTCACAAATAATTGATCATTGGCCTATGCATTATACTCGTTGTATTGAAAACCAAATGGATGTCGTTCACATTCCTTTTGTTCATCACAATA